>DASWIV010000396.1:0-23101 GCA_036397475.1 bacterium | reverse complement strand
CGCCGCGCCGGCTGATACCGGGGAGGCTATATCGACGCCAACCGTACCGGATAACGAATCCCGTTGGTTTTCACGGTTTCTCCCTAAACGGAAAACGATTACCGCGCTGGATGGAATTTCATTCAACGTAAAGCGCGGAGAAATATTCGGGCTTCTTGGACCCAATGGATCGGGGAAATCCACTCTGATCAGGGTGCTTTCGACATTGCTCTATCCCGATTCAGGATCTGTGAAGATCTTCGGGCTCGACGCGATGAAAGAGCAGTACAAGGTCCAGACCCTGATCAATCGCGTTTCAGTCGACGCTGCGTTCTTCAAGAAATTGTCGGCGCATGAGAATCTTCTCTACGCTGCGCGTTTGTACGGTATGAAAGGCTCGGAAGTGCCTGAGCAGTCTAAGCGGATCTTGAAGGACATTGGATTCGAGGTTGAGAGATATCTCGATCCGCTGGAAGAGTTCAGCCGTGGCATGCAGCAGAAGGTTGCTATCGCAAGAGCCTTACTGACGTCTCCGGTTGTACTTCTCCTCGATGAGCCTACAACCGGTCTCGATCCCAAATCGAAGAGAGAGGTCCAGGCGTTCACAAAGAATGTCCGCGAGATTCACGACGCGACAATTCTCCTGACGACCCACGATATGGACGAAGCCGACAGGCTGTGCGACCGGATCGCGATTATCGATAAAGGAAAGATCATCGCGATGGATACGTCGGCAGGCTTGAAGTCGATCGTGTTGAACGAATTGAACGGCGATGCCGGCGACAGGAAGTTGTCGGATATCACACTCGAGGAAGTTTTTCTTCATTTAACCGGAGAAAGACTCGTGAAAGATAAGTGAGAAAGTGATTGGAGGGGTCGCCGGTGAGCCCTCCCCCTGACCCCTCCCTGGGGGAGGGGGGATTGGAGCTCACCGGTGACACCCGTCCTTTTATCCCTCCCCCATCCCCTCCCTCGGGGAGGGGAGCGAATTATGGCCCGCTGCGGGGAGATAACTTTGGTAGCCCACACTTTACGTGTGGGCAGTGAAAGGAGTTTTGAGATGTCTTACCAGGCAATAGGCGCAGGACGGCGCCTTAAAAATGAAATGATCGCGAGCTACGCGTTTCTTGAGAGAAATATAAATCTCGTAAAAAGGTACATGGGATGGGAAATAGCGTTCCTCGTTTATTCGATGGTGTCAACATTCGCCATCGGTCTGATCGGGAAAACCATGGGCGACGATGAAGCGGTGCTTTACCTCGTCATCGGCGCGCTCATGTGGAATTTCCTGTCGAGCATTTTCCAGGAGATCGCGCATACGATTTCCTGGGAAAGATGGGAAGGGACGCTAGAGTACACTTTCATGGCGCCGGTACACAGACTTACGCATTTGATGGGAGTGACGTGGTTCGCGATAGTGTACGGACTGGCACGCACGATTCTGGTCCTGCTCGGATGCGCGTGGTTTTTCGGGCTTAACCTGACCGAAGCGAATATCGCGGGCGGAATGCTCATACTAGCGGCGAGTTGTCCTCCGATGTTAGGGCTCGGATTGATCGTTGCCGTACTCCCTTTGATGAGTGCTGAAAAGGGATCGCAGGCGGCGCACATAATTCTCGGTGTGATACTTCTGATTTCCGGAGTTTATTACCCGATAAGCGCGCTTCCTGAGTGGCTCCAGCCGTTCGGGGCGTTCAGTCCGGTGACGCACACTCTTGTTGGAGTGAGGGCGGCATTACTGGATGGCACCCCGACAGCGGAACTGCTTCCACTTGCAGGGAAGCTGATCCTTCTCGGAGTGATTTTGATACCGGTGGGTTATGGGATATTTCTGCAGGGTGAGAAGTACGCAAAAAGGCACGGACTTTTAAAGAGGAGCGGCTAATGAAGGCGCGTGCAGGAATAAAGAAAAACCCCGGATGAAAGTCCGGGGTTATTTCTTTTCAAAACCATAATCCATCCGGAGTCAATTTTAGTATAAACGCATCATAAGACCCGTAGCCTGACAGAAAATATTTTCCCTCGCCAGGGTCGAAATCGGTTGGTCCGATGAATCTTCCTGTCAACATAACATGGCCATCGCTGGCGATATCGAGGGTATATGGAGATTCCGTCTCGGTTCCACCTAATGTGGATGCGCTGATAAAACTCCCATCAGGAGACCAGCCAGATTGTGTTCCAGCATGATTCATCATCTCTTTTGTTTGAAATTTGGGAGAGAAAAAGAGAAGGTTGTTAAGCAACAAACGGATTCTGCGTAGCTATCGACATCGTAGAATTTGATCTCGGTGACATTCCCACCGAGGTCGTACGTCTTGTGCTCATCGCGTAGCGTGACCATCATGTCGGCGGACGCGTCGTATTGCAAAGTACGCTCTCTCACAATTCTGCCCGCGTCGTTATGGAAAAATTGTACCACATATTTCTGCGGACCCCTGTATAACAATGCCATATTAATAAATCCTGATTATGGATTGTAATACACGATCACACCTTTGGCTATAAGCTGAGGAATTTGAAAATTAATCGCCGAGGGAGAAAGTGGATTCATAGAGACAAATATTTCATCTCCTGCATCTATAAATTCAGATTTTAAAAAAGGTGTTAGCGAAGAAATATCGTTTTTCATTAATCCAATGAATCTAATATTATCAATATTTGATAAATCTGTTACATCCGTTATTTTATTATCAGAGAGACCTAAGACCTCTAAAGACTTAAAATTGCGTAAAGGAGAAATATTTGAAATATTATTTGCGTCAAGACCTAATTCGATAAGATTATTATCATCAGCTAATGATGCCAAAGAATCTATGTTCGAGATCTCATTGCCAATTAAATGGATTTCTTTGAGATTGATACAATATTCAATTCCTTCAATAGATTTAATACCCATGTTAGATCCTGATAATTTAGTTAATTGCTCTAATTCCTCTTTGGAGATTTCACCAATAGGCTTGTCGATAGCTTCTCTGATAGCTATTTCTAAATTCATGTCTGCAATATTTATATTTGATGAATCACTTGTACCTGTGTTATCAGGTTTTACGCAGCTAATTAATGGCAATATAAATATCACGATAAACCAAAAATGATGTATCTTATACTTCAATAGAGCACAACCAATTTTATCAATGTTCACCACCACCACCAGGGTGGAGGTCTGTGAGGATCAGGCAAAAGCGCACTTGCTTCCTGGACACATCTATTTATGTGACCTCTCGCAGCATCATCTCCATAGCCAATAGGAGTATTTAAACAGCATTCGGTAAATCGCTCAAATTGTTCAGAATCTTCTGCGTATGCACATCGGGCATATTGCCAACATAAACAAGGACTAAATATTTCCCAAATTCTTTAACAATGCGCGGCTCAGTAACTGTATTTATCAGCAGCCTGCTATGCTTTATATATACTATTTTTTTGAAATTATGGAAGGGGCAATGTGAGAATTCCCGCACATTTTTCATCCAAATGTTATCCCCTTTGTCAGTAAAGGTCCCAAATCAATAATCCGTATGAGCTATTAAAATCGAAAAGCATTTCATCCATGACAAATAACTTGGTGGAAACATGGGTCAGATTGTCCGACAAAACTGGCCCTATGAAAGTTGGATTGTCGGGTGGAAGGTACTGGAACAGGTACAGGTTTGACCATGGAGTATTGCTTGTTACAAACGCGAACTGGTTGTCCGCAGCTATATTATAGCCAATAGGGGCATAAGGTCCATCTATAGATCCAAGCAGGTCTACATTTAATGGATTTGTCCGGTCGAGAACTTCCAGCCCATTCCCGGTTGAGAGCAGCATGTAATCATCATTCAATGTGAGATTACTGATATAATCCATTGCTTCATAGTCTTCGATGAAAAATATGGTGCCCAAATCCAGGTTGTACACTTTTAATGTTGAGCCGGTGCTTATATAAACCACAGTGCCATCAATAAGTATATCTGAAGCGACCGGAACGTTCGCCAGATATTGATTTCCATCAAGTACCGGCCAGTTGGATGTAGGCAGAAGATATACCTTGTCTTCCGCTGTACTGACATAAATGTATTTTTCATCGATCGCGATGGCTCCAACATTGAATCCATAGGTTTTTGAATCCACGACATTAAGATTTGCCGGATCTGATATATCCACAGCAAGTACAGTCTTATTATTCCATGATCCGATGATAAGCTTGTCATCGAGCACAGCCATGTGAGTCGGGTCCTCCTGAATATTTATCATATCGAGGTATTCAATCTGATCAGGTGCCGTTACCTGGAATGATTTCAGCATCCTGGAATTGTACGACCATTCTAATGAATAGATATAGCCATCATGGTAAAGCGCATCCACAGGTGAATCAATTCCAGTGATCTTTTTGGAAGAGACCGGTGATAGTGGAGTGGTAAAATCGATAGCCTCAATTCCTTTCAACAAGTAACCTGCATACATATAGGAGCCGGAGAACGCAATACTGGTTACATAGTCTCCCATATTTAACATTCCTGAATATAACGGGAACTGGAAGTCAGTTATGTCATAAAGGTTGAGATGGCCGGTAATGTCGGGAATTACCGCTGTATCGCCTGTTACATAAATGTATTGATAGTCACCTGGTTGGAGTGAATAGGTTGTGATCGTACCAAGTCCCTGCGCCTGAGATTTCCTTTCGAGAATCGTTAGCCAATCGTCTTCAGTATTAATGTCTTCGAATGTACAGAAAATGAAATTGTCTTTAACCGTCATACCGGTAGAGAAATTTCCGACCCACGAGAACTCATCAGGTGGCGGGATATTATCAAGGTCAGAGATGTTAATAGTTTGCAGCAGCTCGCCAGTATTAAGGACCAGAAACCGCTCATCGCCAACCTTGATTGAATCTGTCTGGGCTATGTACAGGTCCATAATAAACGCAAATTGCCACTCAGGATTCTGGGGGTCGATCGAGTAATCATAGAGATCCAGATGGTACTTCGTGGAGCCCGTGTCATACCAGACAAGATAAAGATATTTTTCATCCATGGAGAATGCGTTAGCGAAATATGGCAGACTGAATACGGACTGGTAATCGACAGGATTTGCGGGATCGGAAACATCGATCAGTCCAACTTCTCCAGTGACATTTTCCAGGATATTAAAATAGTATATATTAGGATACCTGAACGCAGGTTTCACAGTATAACCGTCAATAATAGTACTGGAAACCAGGACAGGATCAGAGGGGACAGAAATATCGTAAATCCATAACTGGTTTGCGCCGATAACGTACATGTTGTCCTGATAAATGCGAATATCCTCTGGATTCATACCTATTTCCGATTGAGCCAGATTTGTGAAATTATCCGGGTATTTATCGGTAATAACAAAATCGGGATCAAGCATATATTTGAACGCGATATCATTACTGTTTGTGAGGATCCGGATGTAATACAATTCGGGAAACAGGTTAAGGTCGTTAAAATTCATTATTGCGGAACCATTGCTGACCATTTCCTCGTGGATAAGCTGTTCATCGGAGTCATAGATGCCGAACGTGGTCGGTTCTACATCGCAGTAAAGTGTCAGAGTACCATCATAGATTAATCCAGGTTGGATCGTGAATTTATAAAAATCGCGGTAATCGTTTGGAGCGCACATCTGGTCAATATAAGGCGCATCCAGCCCGATCGTTATCGCTTCATTGAATGCATCTGTAGTATCAGCAACACAATCCGGGTCAGGTATATCCAGCGTAAGTACATTCCACGCGTCGATGTTCGCATCGGGTGCCGGACCGAATCCCTGCTGGTAATTCGGTCCTCCAAGCGACGCCGCCCGCACAAAGATCTGCGTATCGCCTGAATGAGTCGGCAGTGCGGTGCCGTTCAAATCAAGAGTGTACACTGCCTTGGTCGAAGTTTCTTCTTTGAAAGTCGCATTGAATCCTCCATCGTACAGGTCCGGAGAAAACAGTCTGACCGCTTCCACCTGCCCAGCGATATTTCCAGCCTGTTGCCCCTGCCAGTCCTGGACATTCACCTGTAACCGGAGTACTCCCCCTCCGATTCCCGACTCGGAATCATAAAAAAGAGAGTTGGCTTTGTCGGCAATAGCGATATTGTATGCTTCCGGCTGATTTGCATTTATTGGGAAATCATCAGGTACTTCATTCGGCGGATTTGGATCGGGCAGGAGCCACGACGCTCCTATCGCGTAGCCGAACTGCACTTTCGGTCCGGGATTCATTTCGAATTGAATCTGGTATCTACGAGTGTTTGATGCGCCGGATGAAAATATGCCTCGGCCATTGTCGGCATCGAGAGGCGCATTCTGCACTGCCGACATCGTCGATGTCGGCGATAGAGCGTCGGCGAAATATTTGTACGGATTGACGGTTGCTGTCAGGATACTGGCAGGGGTAGGGGATAAATTCCCCTGGGTGTATCCGAACATTCCGGGCGATGTGAACTCTGCAGGATTCCACCATCGGGTGTAGCCATCGGCGTTTAACAGACGGGTGTCGCTGGTTCCCGCGAATTTCAGCGGGCCGACATCGACAGAGCCCTTGGTCATAAGGATTCCCATGACGTCGAAACCTGAAAATTGAGGTTTATTGGCAAGGGGATGAGTCAGGGTTATATCGGCGACAAAGAGTCCGTTGGCTAAGTCCGATTCTCCCGGGACAGCCGCGAGTGAGATTCCCATTGTCGCGTTCAGGATTCCGGTAACATTGAGATGAAGGTCTGAGCTGCGAAGGGGGATGATCTCAGACTCGAATGATCGCGTGTCTATACTAATGAGATAGTAACCTAGAGCAGTTTTCAAGGGGAAGATATCTGATTCGGTACCGTCCGTCATTAATTGGCTTGCCGAATTATCTGGCTCTACAGGAGAAAATTTAGAGCATGACGATATCAGTGATACGATTATTAAACTCAATATAAAGTAGCGCATTAATTAGACCACCTGAGAATATGACGAATCCGTTCATTGTAGCTGTAAACATTATACCGCAGGTAAATAAATTATAAAGCCTGGAGAAATGGAAGCCTTAATCGCAAAGCCGGACTACCCGTCGTTTCCCGGCCCTTAGAATCCCGCGAACAGGACAATCAACCTGCTCGAGTTCATCTTCTACTTTACGCTCTTCGGTATTTTCGGCTTTCCAGTAAACACCGCCACCACGGATCAATCGTCGCGCTTCGCCCTTCGACCTGGTAATTTCCGCGAGGACCATCAGGTCGACAATCCGTACCTTTCCTGTTTCAGGATCTACCAGTTCATCAGGCACATTGCAGTCGGGGATATTTTCATCCGGCGGAAGTTCCCTCTTCGAAAATACCTGGTTGAAATGCTCCGCCGCGGATTCGGCGGCATCCTTGCCATGGAATTTCTCTACAATCCCCCACGCGAGCTCCTTTTTCGCTTCCATCGGGTGAATCGACCCACCTGCGATACCCTTATCGATCTTCTCGCGTTCTTCATGCGATCGGATCAAAACTAATTCCCCGTACTTTCCGATCAGTTCATCCGGCAGACTCATGACCTTGCCGTACATGTCGTGCGGTTCATCCTCAAACGCAATATAGTTGTCGAGGCTCTTCGACATCTTCCTGACACCGTCGGTGCCTTCCAGGAGCGGCATGATCACAAGGCACTGCGGTTCCTGGCCGTAGCGTTCCTGTATCACACGTCCAACCATTAAATTAAATCGCTGGTCAGTCCCGCCAAGTTCGATATCCGCCTGAATCGCGACAGAATCCATAGCCTGCGCGAGCGGATACAGAAATTCCATTATGCTGATAGGGCTGCCTTCCTTGAACCGTTTATCGAAATCGTCCCGCTCCAGCATACGGTGGACCGTAAACGATTTCGCGAGCTGCAGTACATCCTTGAAATTCATCTCCAGCAGCCATTCGGAGTTGTAGCGGACTTCGGCTTTTTCGTAATCGATAATTTTCGACGCCTGGTCGAAATAAGTCTGTGCATTGGCACGGACAGTTTCCCATTCAATGGATGAGCGTTCGGAGTCGCGTCCCGACGGGTCCCCGATGAATCCGGTAAAGTCGCCAACAATCAATACAGCCTGGTGTCCGAGATCCTGGAAATCGCGGAGTTTCTGTATCGCGACCGAATGGCCGATGTGGAGATCCGGACGATTGGGATCCAGTCCGATTTTGACGCGCAACGGCTTTCCGGTCTTGATCGATTTTTCGATTTTCGCGCGAAGTTCGTCCTCGGGAATGAGTTCGACAGTGTTACGCCGGATGAGTTCAAGCTGTTTTTCTACTGACTGTTCCATACAATTAAGGTATCGGTTTTACGAGGGTAAGTTTGTACCATAAAGGGGATGGATAGGGAAGAGGGGAATAATTTCCTTAATTTCTGATATTACATTTCAACCGGTTGCCAGATTAACGTTTTAACGTTATAATGTTTTAGTAACAGGATTCAGGATGTGACAAAATGACTGAAAAATCAAAACGCGCGACTATCTATCTCGATGAAGACATCCACCGGGCATTGAAAATCAAGGCAGCGGAATCATCAACATCAGTTTCCGAACTCGTTAATTCTGCCGTAAAAAACTCCCTGGCTGAAGACGCTGAAGACTTAGATGTTTTCGATAAACGGTCAGGCGAGAAGCTTATCAGTTACGAAGAAATGGTAAAGAAACTGAAACGCGATGGACAAATATAAGATATATTTTCGCGAGTCGGTGTGGAAGGACCTTGGCAAGGTTCCGAAAAAGGACGTTAAAAAGATCTTGTCAAAAATCAAAGCACTGGGGTCGGATCCACGTCCTCCCGGATGCGAGAAATTATCCGGCCAGGAGAAGTACAGAATAAGATGGAGGATGTACAGGATAATATACTCTGTGCAGGATTATGAATTGACAGTTTGGGTCGTGGAGGTCGGGCATCGCAGGGATGTTTACAGGGACAAGTGAATAATGGTTGCAGCGGAAATTGAAAATCCCGTTGAAAGGTACCGCTTCCGTCGAAACTTGAAAAGTACCCGGTGGATTCAGGTGCTTTTTGGCCTGGCTATAATTGTTTTAATAATAAGTGCTTTGATCGGTTTTGATTTCCAGTTGGATTTGCAAAATCTTACGGATTATTATCTGCAATTCCTTGCGTTTCATTGGGAATTCCATATGTTTGTATTCTGCTTGTTCGCATTATTCCAACTTGTGCACCAGACTGTCTTGATTTACCAGGATTATTCAGGAGTATTAATAAATTCGCTGGTTTCAAATATGCTTCAGACTCCTGTCAGCAATGAAGATCTGGTAACAGGGATAATGTCACCGATGACTGGTTTGAATAAATTCCTGGCTGGAATTTTATTTTTTTTAGCATTTACTTTCTTTGTTGTTTCAACCTTCAATATTTTTCCGGACCTGATTGTCGATTCTGATTTTCGGCAATCGTATCTTCACTGGGCAATCTGGTGCTTTGCATGGACATTGGTATTTTGCTGTTGGTCTATTTTTCACAGTGGATATGCGATGATGATTGAAAAGCAGACTATAAAGCATGCGCTGCATTATTCCTGGTATCTGTATAATCGTCCGTTGGTTGTGTCCGCAACAAACAGTGATCCGTCGTGATTCAGTGCCGCGTCGGTGAATCGTGAACCGGGGACACTGACGGACCAGTTAATTGAACAATCCGGATTGAAGCAGTAAATATATCCGCGAGCTCCCGAATAGATCAACCCGTCAGACCCTATAGCCATTCCCTGGTTGTATGAAAGTCCATCGACGGTACCGCTTGAATGCAGGGCAGAGCCGTCTGACATATCTATCTGATACAAATTGCCTGTCAGGCTACTTAGCACATCCACAATCATGTAAATGCTTCCGTTGGCACCTTCCGCGAGCTGTGTCCACGCCATCGAGCTTCCATACGATGGTGTCGCCCATTCTACCGACGCGCTTGTACCGTTATCTGAAATTTTCTTGAGGCTTCCGGTGCGGCTGGCTATATAAATATACCCATCGGACCCTACAATCGGGCTCGACTGCTGGGCGTTTGTTAATCCCGGACTGATCGACCACTTGAATGTCGGCGGATCGTTTGTCAGGTCAAACGCGACTACTGTAGTCGATGTGTCGCTGTACATGGTGTTTCCATCGAGGCTTATCGCGACAGCGGGAACCTGTACGAAACTGTAATTGAGGAACCATTTCTCTGAACCATCGGTATGGTCCAGGCAGTATGCGCCATTTGCGTGAGATTCGATAATGTCTCCGTTCTGAAGAACATTTGCGTAGCGCTCAAGCTGAAGAAAACTCCCGGGCGACGGTGTGTAGGACCACAATTCACTTCCATCGATTGCGCTGAGTGCATAGATCGTTTCTCCAGCCGGATTATACCCTGCCACATAAACCGTCCCATCTTCGCCATCCGCGCCTGGAACACCCGGTCCCGCAACACCAATCAGCCTGTAAAACCGGTCGCCATTCGATGGGGAAACACTCCATTTTACGGATCCGTCCGACGCGTGATAAGCAGAGAAATTCTCTGCCGTCGAGTCGAAGAATCCGATATATACAAGGATGTCCGAAGGGTCGTCGGGATCTGGACCCACAAGAAGAGTCTCAGGAGCAGTCGCGAACACTGATGCGACATTATAAACCTGTGTCGATGAACTCTGCGGACCGGTCACGGTGCTCTGGTAGCTGCGATTGGTTGTTTTCCCGACAATTGGCCAGCCATTGTCCGGAGATATTACCGCAAACCCGTCTGGAAGAGTTCCTTCCAGTGTGCCTGGCCCAAAAAGATTATCCACACGTACCGTTACATCATATAAATCAATCGCTGCTCCGGTCAGATCGAGATCGCAGTGGATTTCTGTCGTCGAAATAAACTGGACATTAGATAGATTTAAATTGTCGACTCCATTAGAAAATTCTACCTGCAGCCCTGCCCCAATAAAATTCTCACCATTTATTTTGAGTGTGTTAATTAATTCGTCCTGCTCGCCGACTTCCGGATCGACTGAATCGACTTCTGGCGCCAACTGGCCAGGATCTCCGATCACGATCACGGAATCCCTCATATATGAGGCGAGGGGAAGATCCGAATACGGTACTTCCGGAGTCCCGGGATGATGGTATACGATAAGATCAAGCGGCTGGGCTTCAAGCCACATCTCAAACATGCCAGCCGTAAGGAGTTCCAATTCACCTGCGGACAGGACCACCTCGTAAGTTATTTCTCCCGGCTCCTCGGATTTGACTGTCGCACCAAGGGATTCAATATTCGCGACTTTCGACGGAAGCAGATCTGAGTATAAATTAACCGCCGTCAGGTGCTCTGAAACCGATGTGCTTGTCAGATATGCCTGCCAGTCGCGAATTGTCGCGTCCAGGGTTAACGACCCGCCTTTTGTATCGGTATCGATAAAGAAAAGCGTGTTGTCTGCAACAGACAATTCCATAGACCACGGCTCGAACTGGTTAGCCGAAATCGGGAAATCATTTATTTCATAAGAAGGCGCGTCCGGACCGAGATCTTCCCAGCTTGCGTCGACTGCATAGTTGAAATCGAACACTGTCTGAAGCCCGTCCTTTTTGAACTGGATTTCATAACGCCTTGTATTCGTTCCCTTGGTCGCGCTGAAGGTCCCCCTGCTTTCAAACGAGACATTCGACATAGGGCTGTTCGCTTCCAGGTCATCACAGAAGTATTTGTATGGATTCAGAATGGCGTCCGGAACAACAGGCGGCGCCAGAGCACCGGGTGTAAATCCGAACGGACCCGGAGCGGTGAAATCAGTCGAATTCCACCAGACAGTGAACCCGTCTTCATTCAGAAGATGGCTGTCCGCAGGACCCGGGTACGTCATTTCAGGACTTCCGGGAAGATTCGATGTCCCGTTAGACATGAAAATGCCCCTTACATCGAATCCTCGATACTGTTCAACTCCCGGAAATGGATGCTGCAGGGTTACATCGACGGCAAAGAATCCGTCATTTGGAGTACTTTCAGGCAAAATCTGGATTGAAATGAGATTGATTGGCGAAAATGGTTTCTGCAGAAACTGGGTTACATTGACATTCAGTTCCGCTGTCCTGAGATGGGTAATTTCCGCCTCCATTTTATCGGAGTCTATGGATACCTGGTAATACCCCCACAGGATGTGGTTCCCCCCAGGCACATTACCGGATTGGGTAGATAATTCCGGGTTGTCCGGGATGACCGGGTTTGAGTGCCCGGAACAGGAAATTACAGTTATGGAAATAAGGAATACCAGTGCAGAGGCGATCAGGTAGCGGACCATTGTCGATTCCCTCCGGGAATAAATTCTGAAGGATTGTCTGGCCCCGTATTTTATCATGGATACGATGCAATAACATTACATGGCATGCATAAAAGAATCCGGGTGTGTAATTTCCCGGATTTGAATCCCTGATTGTTGAACCGCTGGATACTCAGGAAGTAATTTTCCCTGTCTCAACCAGTTCCTTGAGCCTGATGTTCAGCTCCTTCCAGCCTTCGCCATAACCATTCGCGACAACTTCGTCGACTTTTCCCGTGCACTGATGGGATAACTTCATTATTGTCACGCCATTATTTTCTTCAAGGACAACCGAGATAACGCCGTTGACAGGACCCTGCATTCCCATCCATCCGCGATAAACAAGCTTCTCAGGCTTTTTGACGAACGTCACGACGGCATGGATACAGCCGTTCCCGTGGCTATCAAAATCTTCGCCGAAATATCCTCCGGCTTTAGGTTCGATGTAGAGACGGGCCGGTTTTTCCGAAAATGTATGATTCCACCATTCACCTACATCGCCAGTCATGGTTTCCCACACCTTTTCCCGTGGTGCATTGATCTCGACCTCGTACTGGTGGTGAAATTCTCCAAGCTGAGCCTGGTTGTCGATTTTTGTCTCTGTCATTCCTCGTTCTCCGAATTTTCATATGAATTGTTAGAATTTACTTCGTTAGATTCAGATAATCTTTTCAGGTCGAGTATTGATTTAGACCAGATCTCACTGTACGGGCTTATCCATCTTTCGTAAATCCGCCTCAACGGCACAGGATTAAGGAAATTGAATCTCTTTCGACCATCCCTTCGAATCAGTACAAGTCCGGCGTCAACAAGAATATTAAGATGCTTCATTACCGCGTACCTGGAGACCTCGTAATAACTGCATAATTCGCCAGTGGTATGTTGCCGGTCCTTCAGTTTATCCAGAATAGAGCGCCGTGTCGGGTCAGCAAGAGCTTTCCATACTTGGTCAAGGTCATCGTCCATAAAATGTTACTAAAAGGTAACATAAATTTCCACATCTGTCAACCGTTCCATCTTAAAACTTATATTTAATCCTCCTGGTCGAACCTTTTCTCATGGATAATGTCCGATAGATGAACTCGATTGACAATATCTGAACATTAGGATAGAGTTACCCATTGCAGTCTATAATTTTTGTTAAAATTTAATTAAGTTGATAACACCATAATGCGTGGTGGGGAAAATAAAGATAATTTGACAAGGGAAGGAGAATCAGGGCCTCAGGGGACAAGTGTTCTTCATTGTCTCGAATGCGGTGCAGATCTGCCTTCCGACGCCCAATCGTGCCCACATTGCGGCAACGAACGCCTGATTTTACCAGGACGATGGTCTCCTCCCGGAGACGAAAGATCCATGGATGAGCCACGGACCGGACGATTCAATTCTGATATCCGGATCCTTGTAGGCATGACATTAGCCCTTGTTGTTGCTCTTGGGATCCTTGGAAGTGCCAGAGGACGTACGAATGCCCGACTTGCCGGTGAGGTCAACCAGGGGGCTGTACGGATAGAAACAAGCCAGATCAACGATGAATTGGAGATACAGGGCGCTCCTATCGACGATATCCAGTTCAATGACATCGATGTAGAAAAAATTCGCGAACAGGCAAGGCTTTCAGAAATGAATAACGCCTGGCTTGACGCCGCGAACACGTGGATGCTTGTCACGTTGTCAGACCAGGTCATTGTCAGCGACTATTTAGCCCTCGGGAATGCGTGGGAAAAAGCCGGCGATATGACCGCCGCGTCGTCTGCGTTGAACATGGCTATTGTAAAGTTCCCCGAAAATCCGTTAGGATATGCCGCTTTGGGTGAACTGAATGAGCGCCAGGGCAATCTAAATGCGGCGAGATTCCAGTATGAGATAGGACTGAGCTATCAGCCGGATAATTCAATGCTAATGGCGGGACTTGCGCGAACCGAAGAGAAACTTGGGTATTTGGATACCATGCCCGTTCCGCAGGATGATTTCCAGTTCCCGCTGGTGCCCTACGAAAGAGACTCGGACGAGATGTTCCAGGAAGTTGTTTCGGAAGTGATCGGGATGGAGGAATATGAGGAACGGAAACAGACATTTGGCGGACCTGTATTTGTAGATCCCTCTCAACCTGATAGTCCCGGACCCGGTCCACAGATCGTGACCCCCGAGAACCTTCTGAATGATGATGCCGCTCCAGTCACTCTTATAGGCCTGAATGGCGGGACTGAGGAAACAGACGGCACAGCGGAGCCTGATGGAACGGACATTGCTGACACAATTACTGAGGATAATGAGGGAACAGTCGAAATAAGAGACATAACTCTGTCCGCGACGACAAATAAGGTCACGGTTCAGATTTTTTCAAATGAGCCTCCGGAATTCAGCACGAGTTCGGCCACCGAACCGAAACGCCTGATTCTAAGGCTTCAGAATTCGGTGTTCGCGCCGGGTTCGAGAATTTTAAGAAATATTAACGTGAATGTCCCTGTGGTCGACAGGGTCACAATTGTTGAGAACGAACCTGATAATAAGGTAATAGTTCTGGTCTTGTATCTCGGAGAGGACACGCGATACACCGTTACCGGCGAGTCCGGGGTGTTGAAAGTGATTCTTGAATCGGATACTCAGTAGGAGGACTATCATTCTGTTTATGGGTATAACGGGTAAAAAACTCAGGCAGGCACAGGAACCATTGACACTACGGTCGAATTCCGCCATCACGACCGCCGCGATAAGGGATAATCTTATCTACGCGGACGACATTAATTACTGGCGGAACGCGATCAAGCCCAGCCATCCGCCGTTCTGGTATTACGCGCTTAAACGGGCGATCGATATTTTCTTCGCCATCTCGTTTCTTTTCCTGGGAATTCCGTGGATCCTTGTATGCGGACTCCTGATGAAGCGCGAAGCTCCCGGTCCATTTTTCTACAAGCAGGAACGGGTAGGTAAGGACGGCAAGCTGCTTACGGCGTATAAACTGAGGAGTATGCCGGTCGACGCAGAGAGCAACGGTCCCCAGCTCACTCCACTGGAAGGGGATAAGAGGCTCGGTCCGGTAGGGAAATTCATACGGAAAGCGAAGATCGATGAACTCCCGCAATTTTATAATGTATTGATCGGCGAAATCAGCGTTGTAGGTCCGAGGCCGGAGCGCCCGTATTTTGTTGAGAGATTCTCTCGCGAGCACCCCCTGTTCCCGCTGCGGCATCTTGTAAAGCCCGGACTTACCGGACTTGCGCAGATAAACGAAATGGACGCGTTCAGGATGAGGCACAAATTGAAGTACGATCTTTTTTACGTCAGGAAGCACAACCTTGCCCTGGATATGAAAATTTTATGGATGACAGCGATGTATTGCTTCAGGTGCCTGTTTACAGGATTCAGAGAAGTTACGGGCGATAGCGAACTGGCTGACTGAAACGCCAAATAAACTCGAAAATTCAATTCCGGCTTTATCGCCGGATTTTTTTTATAGCCATGCGCCATGACGGCGCTTTTCAAACAGTGTCAGGGACTGGCGGACTGCGATAAGAATAACAGGGACCAGAATTATCATGTAATGCGCAATGTACCACGCAAACATGAATTCCTGCATCCTGTAAGCTGAAGGCGGCCTGTAATATCCTGCATAAAAATCTCCTCCACCATACATAAAAGCCTGATAACGATCCCAGGTTTCCTGCGCTAGAATGCTTCCCCCAATCAGCACAATTGCAAGAACTGGCAGGATCCATCCAATTATCATCAGGCCCGACCGGCTTACCCACGATGGAAGTGCGGCTGCCGATAGTCCTGAATAAAGCAGAAACAGGTACAGGCAGAAAATTGAGACCAGGAACGGCAGCAGGAAAATGAGGCATCCCCTGAAGAATTCCATCCAGTCGGTTGAAGATAATGCATAGTCACCCATTTCAGACAGGAAAATTATTGCCAGGCAACCCAGTCCACAGATTATTACCGGAGCCAGATGGCTCCAGTTTGTTTTTATAGCCCACCGGCGCAGGTCTCCGGTAATTTCAGCTGATGGAATTGGTGCGTGATATAGAGATGTCAGGTGCGCTGTGCTCCTGATGTTGTGGATAATCATGGGAGTGAAGAACATGAAATCCGCGAAGATCGAGAAGGGCAATACGAAAAATAATTCGACTCCACCAAGCGTCACTATGATAGTATCAATCTCATAATTTCTTGCTGAATAATTGCCTGAGCTATCACTGATTGCAATTGATGCGAGGTACAGTCCTGTAAATCCACATAAGATCCAGTTTGCTGGAATCAGGAACCTGTCTGTCCTGTTCGGCCAGGGCTTGCTGACGTCCAGCCACTGCCTGAAAATATTTTGAGTGTTGAATCTCATTAATTAATCCGAATAAGTCCTGTCAGCCCTTGCCTGCCGCACGGTTTTCAACGCGATTCGCCGGATTGCCTTATTAAGCATTAATCCAGAATTCTGAACCTTCGCCGAATTTTACAGAGTTCGCGATCATTTGACCTGTCGCGTTTGACGCGTACTCACATGCTTCGAAAATCTCATTGCCTCTTGCCAAAGCGCAGGCTAACGTCGTGGAAAGGAAGCATCCGGTTCCGTGAACATTTTTCCCTGCGTGCATTGGCTTTGTTATCTCCTTAATTTCCAGAGTCCCGTCGTCATTTTCAGAATACAGCCTGTCTATAATCAAGCCTTCATTGATGATTCCGGTCAGGAGAAGATGGCCAGGTCCGGACTCCAGCCAATATTTGACTGATCTATCTATCTGGTCGGCAGCATCCCCGGATAAAAACAAAAGCTCATCGAGATTTGGCGTCGCGATAGTTACATGCCGCAGCAATTTCTCACCGAGATATGGAACCTGCTCTTTGTTAAGAAACGAAATCCCCGATGTAGGTTTGATTACCGGGTCAAGCACCACCGGCACGCCCGGTAAATTCATTAGACAATCCGAAATCACATCGATTATTTCTATCGACGCTATCGCTCCAATTTTTATTGCTGAAATATTCAGATCGTCAGTCAATGAGTGAAGCTGATCACGGACCAGTTCTGCATCAACAGCCTTGATCGCGGTTACACCTTTTGAATTCTGTACCGTATTGCACGTGATTACACCGACCGGATAACATTTCTCTGAATGTATGACTCGAATATCAGCAAGAATTCCAGCCGACCCGGTCGGATCGAACCCCGAGATAACAAGGACTGCGGGGAAATTAGAAGCGACATTTTGTCCCGAGTAATCGGACTCCATAATTCCTGTATTATAACAGGAGATGCTTGTAATGAGGGTTTAAGCGCAACTTTAATTATCCGGAAACGTCATGAAAATTTAGAGAGGCACAATCGAAATAACCTAAAAAAGGTACCCCCGCCTGGCGGCGGGGGAATAGGAGGTAGTGCAGGGAAAGGCCTAATTTGCTGGGAAAAAATCTTTCAAGCTGAATATACTTAGTAAATACTCGCTTGTCAATAGATTGTGTGAAAAAAAGTGATTTTTTTCGATACTTAATATACATGGTATTATTTGAAATGAACGAATTTTTCCCGGGGTGAATCATATGGATTCTGTACAGGTGATCTTCTACATATTGATGGGATTCTCGCTGGCAGCGACATGCGGGCTGCGTGCGTTCCTGCCGTTACTCATTATCGGCATTGCTCATCAGGCAGGAGTCATTACCCTTGCATCGGGTTTTGAATGGATCGGATCAATCCCCGCGATAATCTGTTTCGGGACCGCCTCGCTCCTCGAGATCCTTGGTGATAAAATTCCCGCTGTGGACCATTTCCTGGACTCCGGCGGTGTAATTGTACGACCTGTCGCCGGAGCGATCGCTGCGAGCAGCCTTATCACCGGAATGGACCCCCTGCTTTCACTGGTAATCGGTATAATTATGGGTGCCGGGATTGCCGGACTTGTCCATACTCTGAAAGGCTCGCTGCGCCTTGTATCTACCGCTTTAACCGGAGGAATAGCGAATCCCGGGATAAGCCTTGCGGAAGATGGCGCTGTCGCTACAACGGGGATCCTCGCCCTGATCATTCCATGGCTGACCGCAGCTTTGATTATTTTAATGGTGGGATTCGGAGGCAGGAAAATTATCAGCAGGATAAAACAACGTAGGGAAAAACTGGTCGCATCCTGAAATGCACTGATTTAATCAGGCAGGCTTCTTTATTCTCTTTTCTTTTTCGGGTCGATGTAATCGATCACGACCTGAACAATCTGTTTTGAACTGGTCCCTGTTATTATCTTATCGAGCCCGACCATATGAAACACGAGCTGGCTCCAAACCAGGCTCCTTATCGTCCACGCAACAGATTGTATTTCAGTATCATCCCGGATGCTTCCATCCTCTATTCCCCGCTTGATGAAACTGATCAGAAAATTATGAAAGTATTCGAAGTATTTTCTAACTTTCGTTTTCATATCTTCGCTGTCTGTCGACGCGGCGATTCCGTGGATCATGACACCGGCGAGGTCTTCAGAATCGGTTATAAGATCGACCTGGGCGTAAGAAATCTCTCTAAGCGCATGCAGTCCATCGGGAGCCGATGCGGAGAGTTCTTCCCACCTGGCTTGAGCGCCAGCGTGGTGATAAGCTATAAACTCCTCAAATAATTCCTGTTTGCCTTTGAAATGCTTGTAAATTACTGCTTCACTTATCCCGCAGGCTTCCGCAATGTCACGCGTACGGGCACCTACAAGGCCTTTTCTTGCGAAAATAGTTCCCGCGTTCAATAGAATCTGCAGTCGTCTGTCTTCTGCACTCAGCCTCTCATCAGCCATAGCATCAACTTCCTGTAGTTACTGATCACTTACTAATACGATTATTAACAATATACAATGTTGCAAAATAAATGCCAACCTTTAACTGATGGCTGAAAATCAATACTCAATTTGATTATTGACTTACAGTGAAATTTTCATCGGGACCAAGAGCGCCAATATTTCTCAATGGGCATTCAAACATCCTGAACGGATATCCTTTGGAATGTCTCACTTTCAGGTCGCAGGCCATGTTGATAATATGCACCCAGATCAAACCCCTGAATATCAGGGCGGTGCAGTCCGGATCAAGATCATTATGGAGTGAGCCATCCTCAATTCCCTGCTTGATCACTCCGCTTACAATCCTGTGCTTATCGTCCATCCACGGACGGACTGTCGTTCCAACATAATCATCTGAGATCGATGCTGACATTCCGTGGGTGATCATCTGGCAGAGCTGCACATTCTCCGACATCCTGCCCACCTCAACCCTGATAATTCCTTTCAAAGAATCGGCGCCATTAAGTTGTGACGCGAAAATCTCCTGCCAGTCCTTATGGACACCCTGGTAGCCATGATCGCATGTAGCCATGTAGAGTGCCAGTTTGGTTGGGAAGTGAGAGAACACGACTGCCTCGGTCACGCCGCACTCGCTGGCTATATCCCTGGTTTTTGAGCCATGGTAGCCGAATTTGGCGAATACGTGCCACGCCTGTTCCAGGATCTGCACCCTTCTCTCGTCTGCTGTCAGTCTCTTCGCTGTCAAATACTTACCTGCACTTGTGGAATTATCTTTAATATAACAATTTGAGGGAAAACTATAAAGGGATTAGTTGGATTTTTGCATATATTAATAAAACTGAAATTCCCAAATGTTCAGGCCTGAATTGTCAATTCACGATGCATAATCGGCGCGAGACTGCCTTATAGAACAGCCTTTCCCCCCTCCTTTTTTTTAAATCAGGCAGCCAGCCCTTTATTTACCTTTAATTAATGCAAATGCTGTAATAATGGTATAATTCTTTTTATAAACGCATCAATGGTTCCGCGACCAGATCGCTGACTGGATGAGGTAATCCCATGGGTAAACCCGATCAGGATCTCAGAGTCCAAAGAGATCCCGTAACACATCAATCAATAGACTCGATTTTAAGCGCAAAATCAGATGGTTCCAAAGGTATGGTAGCTATCGACCAGCTTCTTGCCGTCATGGTAGACAGGGAAGCCAGCGACCTTCACCTGACCGTCGGCATTCCTCCCGTTATCAGGATTCATGGGGAACTGAAACCTCTTCCCGATCTTCCGCCATTGACTGCCGATGACACACTCGCCCTTGCACGCGGTTTAATGAGCGAAAAGCAGATGGGTAAATTCGAGCGGAACAGGGAGCTCGACTTCGCCATCGGCCTGAAACGCCTGGGGCGTTTCAGGTGTAATGTCTTCTTCCAGAAGGGATCGATCGGACTGGTAGCCAGGGCTATTCCAGCCAAGATCCCGACCATGGCGGAATTGTCGCTCCCGTCAATCGTAGGCGATATGTCGAAGCTGATGCAGGGGCTTGTCCTGTTCACCGGTCCTACCGGCTCGGGAAAATCGTCCTCCATGGCGGCTATTATCGATATCATCAACAAAAATCGACGATGCCACATCATGACGATCGAGGATCCGATCGAATTTGTCCACAATCACAAACTCTCCGTTATCAACCAGAGGGAACTTGGCGACGACACCTACAGTTTCGCTGAAGCTCTTAAGCACGTTCTAAGGCAGGATCCGGACGTGATCCTGGTTGGCGAGATGAGAGACCTCGAGACCATCGGACTGGCGATCACATCGGCGGAAACCGGCCACCTCGTGTTCTCCACCCTTCACACAATAGACACCGCGCAGTCGATTGACCGAATAATCGACGTATTCCCGCCATTCCAGCAGGGACAGATTCGATACCAGCTCGCTCTTGTCCTGAGGGCGATCTATTCCCAGCAGCTGATGCTCAGGTCGGATGGCAAGGGGCGCGTTCCGGCGCTGGAAATTCTTATCAACACTCCCGCTGTGCAGAATCTCATTCGTGAAGGAAAAGCTCACCAGATTTATTCTGTTCTCCAGACAAACACCAAGGAAGGCATGACCACCATGGACAATTACATCAAGGAGTTATACCTGAAGGGTGTTGTAAGCAGGAGTGAAGCGTTGTCCCGTGTGCACAGCCTTGTGGAATTCGAGCACCTGCTGCGCGGAGCGCGCGAAGTTGGGTCCCCGAAAAAGAATTAGCCGATTCTTACAATCTGAGTATCCTCGGACGAAGCAATGCTAAATACGCCTTGTAGAGTTCTATTGAGCGCTTATCCCCGACTGATTGGGCGCTTTGAAGTTGCTCCTCGGCACGGGCGTATGCCTTGTCCCATTCTTCCCATTCGATCAGCTCTTCAATGCGTTTATCGTGCAGTTCCGCAAGTATCGCTATATTGCTGAACTCGTCTTCTGAAATTTCCTCAACATCTGCGTCGATATCCTCATCCTCTTCACCTGCAGGCTGATATCCGAATGGGGTTACCGAGGTCCCGGTGTATGAATTTTCAGACAGAATTTCTTTCTCCGGATTTTCATCCTTCGCGTAATTAATTCTCAAGGACGCCGACACCACCGGTCCGGTACCTTCCGACTCGAAAGGCGTCACAGATGTCCCTCCGGTAGATTTCTTACTCGATGACTCTCCGTCCCGGATAATTTTGATCGCCGCATTCGCTTCAATTCTGCGCTTGTTTGAGAACCAGTAAATGAAAAAAAATCCGGGGATTGATATCACCGGAAGCAGCAGGAAAAAATAGATCCACAATCCCTTATTGCCATAGATACGACCCGCCACCTCGGTCATCACCAAACTGATAACTATCCAGATGGCTGTCCACGCGACAATATTTAATATTAATTCCATTCGCATCGGTCTGCCCCAGGCAAATATCGGGAATCCTGATCGTACAGGTAAATTATACTACGGAAATCCGGGGAGTTAAGGATTTTCGATCAAAGCGGCAGGGGTAACTTCCCTCTCAGTTTCGGCTTCCATGGATTCTTTATCGGCTATCGCTTCAAGGTACGAATGGTATTTGGAGAGCATCCTGTCATCGTCGCGAATTCGCGCCCTTTCCATCATGTTCCACGCGTATGTCCGGGCAATTGCGAATTCGCCCGCTTTCAGGTGCTTTTCAATCGTATCGTCGCGGTCGTTGAAAGGGATCGACGACATCACCCTGTTCTGTAAACCAGCCAGCTTCATTTTATCGGCTTCTTCCTTTTCCCTTTGAAGCGAACTTTTGAGCGACACCTGTCCTGTAGACAGCAGCCTTCTCCAGAATGACTTCCTGCGGTATTCAACTACGCTTCCCGAAAGCACCAAATGATAGATGAACAGGGCGACCGGTCCTGCGAATGGAATCATGAACGATACTGGAACATAAATCCACCATTTCCCGTAGGAGCGCACCATCAATTCCGACGTTATCGCGGCGACAACTCCATGGAGCGCAACGAGGCACAGGATTATCCACCACCTGAACTGGATCACCGGAATAGATATCAGATCGTCCCGTGATCCGTTTGTGGAAAAATCCACAGCATCGATGATGAAGCTATGTACGGAAATATCGTGCATAAATTTGTGGGTCAGAAACGAATACGCCAGATCTCAGCGCACAGGATTATAATTCCGGCAGCTGAAATGACCCATAATAATTTTCGTTTCAATGGCACCGATTCGGCTTCATCTAACACAATGTCAGGCAAAAAATATGCCATCAGCCCGACAGGGATGAAAATCGCATTCAGGGGTTCCATTTGCAGGTCCCGCATCCACCGGACTGCAGAGGAGGCAAGAAAAAATACAACCGAGAATGTCAGGAGTAGTGCAGGATTCGCGGATTTGTAAACCTTTGACATATACAAAACGATGAAGGTAAAGTTACTAAGTTAAATATTAACCATACACCATATCATTTTTGGGGGCTCCTCCGCGACTGGATAAGAGTAATTATTACAGATATCATACCCCCCATGATCAGTGTCATTTTCGATATGGACGGCGTTATTTA
>DASWIV010000395.1:0-5109 GCA_036397475.1 bacterium | reverse complement strand
TCACGTTAAGCCGGAAGAGCAAATCTTCCCTGAACTCGCCGCGCTCGACCATCCCCGTAAGTCCCTTGTTACTTGCCGCCATGAAGCGTACGTCCACCGATATCACATCGTCGCCGCCAAGGCGCGTGAAATTTTTCTCCTCGATAACCTTCAACAATTTCGCCTGGAGCGGCAGTGACATATCGCCGATCTCGTCGAGGAAAAGTGTCCCGCCGTGTGCTTTTTCGACGAGTCCTATCTTGCGCTTTTTCGCGTCGGTGAACGCGCCCGGCTCGTAGCCGAAAAGTTCACTTTCGAGGAGTGTTTCGGGGATAGCGGCGCAGTTCAATTCGACGAACGGCTCCTGCGATACCGGCGATGCGTAGTGGATCGCTTTCGCGAGGAGGCCTTTTCCCGTACCGGATTCGCCGAGGATGAGTAGAGTACTTGTGGGGCGGTCGGCGACTTTGGCCGAGATCTCGAAAACTTTTTTCATTTTAGGCGAATCGCCGATAATTCCGGTGAAACTGAAGGTCGCCTGCTGCAGGTCGACAAACTCTTCCTGCCGGATCTCGAGTTCCGCCATCTGTAGCGCCTTACCGACAAGGTGCTTGACCTCCTCCAAATCGAATGGCTTCAAAAGGTAATGGAACGCGCCTTTCTGCATGCATTCGACCGCGCTCTCGACCCCGCCGTGAGCGGTGACCATAATCACCTGCGCCTTGGGATTCATGTCCTTGATCCCGGTCAGCGTTTCGATACCGTCGATACCGGGAAGTTTAATGTCGAGGATGACAAGGTCGTATTTTTTCTTGTGATAAAGCTCGAGCGCGTCTTCGCCTGTGCCGGCCTGGTCGACATTGTACTTGTCTTCGAGCGCTTGCTGGAATGTCCAGCGTACAAGCTCTTCATCGTCGCAAACGAGGATACGTTGGTTGGAAGCCATTTATTCTCCTCCCAGATCTGGATCGGGTGTTTATTATATCAGGGATTAGGGGATATGTGGGGGGAGGGGGGTTTATATCTGAGTGCGGGAATTCCATGACGCATATCAGAGCAAATTATCAGGACGTGACAGTCCGCCGGGGCGGACGCGCTCCCATGTAAGGAGGTGCGTAACTGGAGATTCGCGTTCCCAGTCAAGATGCGAGATGGGGATGCCGGCGTGGACGAGGCTGTTGAAAAAGTCTGAATAATTTTCATAGGGATGGGTGCCGCCGACAAACTCCGGTGACCAAGTATCTGTTCTCACTGATGGAACACTGGGTTGTCGGCGTAATCTCACTATTCATGCACTATCGCTGACAAACTTGCCAACTCATTCTATCGTTACCTGAATGCTGGACGTTTGCCGTCGGCACCCGGCTGGTGCATGGTCAACTGAATAAGCGTGCGCGCGATGGTATTGCCGACTGGAAGTCGGCGGTCCGACCGGCCAGAGGCCAGTGCTCCGTGTATCGCAGTTTATTCCAGATTGATGAGGACCTGGTCGAGTTCGACTCCGTCGCCTTCCTTGACCAGTATCTCGCGGATTTTCCCGTCGCGGGGGGAGTGTAGCTCGTTCTCCATTTTCATGGCTTCGAGCAGGACCAGAATATTGCCAGCTGCGACCTCCTGTCCTTCGACAACTTTCACGCCGATAACTTTTCCGGGAAGAGGGGCGCGTACCTGGTCGGAGCTTCCCGAGATTCCGGCTAATTCCGGTCGTTTGAGTTTTCCTTTCCCGGGGAAATCGACATGGACCCGCACAGCCTGCCCCCCGGTAAGGATCATGGTGGGCATATCATTCGCGTCGAGCTCGAATTCGACCTCGTAGGATTTGTCGCCAAGGATAAGATTTTTGGAGTACTGGCCATTCCAGTCGTCGGCAATTTTTACAGGGATATTCTTTCCGTCGAGTTTTACGGACTGGATGGAGCCCTCGAACGGATTCTGCTCGATTTCTATCTCATACTGCTGATCTTCTACAGTGACGGTAACCCTCATGGTGTTCTCACCTTGCCAGCTTAATATTCCTGGTTGTCCAGGTACCCGTTGGTGAACTTAACGGTTTCCAGGTCGCCTTCGTCAGGATGATCTCCGTCATCCTGGCTTCCCGGCTGCCTCAGAAGCTCGTTACGGTGTTCGTCGAGATAGAAAATATTCGACGATGCTTCCATTTCCAGATCCTGGGCAATCGAGTCGCGCCACGCCGCCAGTTCCACACGTTTTCCAAGAGCCTTAACCAGTCGAATGGGCTCGAGAAAATCGGAGTCGCCAGTTACAAGTATAGCCGTATCGAACGCATTATTAAATCCCAGCGAGACAAGCATGGCTGCCATCCCGACCGCGGCGGCTTTTTCCGAGTACGACGACCATTCGTTTCCGCATGAATTGCATCGCATCTGCCTTTTTCTAAGCGGGTAAAGATGGACTTCGAAATGCAGAGCCAGCTTGAGATATTTGTAGAGACTTGTCTGGTCTGAATTAGGCGGATCCTCTTCACTTGCGAAAAAGTAGGTCTGCCAGACGCCGCCATGTTTCGATATCGACTGGATAAGTTTTCTGAAATCCACCCTCCACTGGTGTTTGTAGGATCCGCGGAAGATATAGGAGTTATCGATGAAACAGATCGTTCGTCCTCTTTGATCCACCATTAATACAACCTCACATTTATTTCGAATCAATAATTAATAAAGACCCAGATAATCAGAATCCTTGCGGAGACCTATGCGAGCGGGACGATTTTTTCCAGGCTCCGTTGTCACGCCGTGGAGTAAGGCTGGTTTTTGAAACGCGCCTTACCGTGTGCATATACGCTTCGATAGCCGTGGCTACAGCCGCCACTTCGGGATGGTTGAATTCCGACTGATTCAGACGGTCGAGTTCCTTGTCCACATATCCGGTGTCATAATTTCCGGCTTCAAAATCTTTATCGTTCATTATCGCGAAATGGAATCCGGCAGTGGATCTCACCCCGCCAATTTTTAATTCCAACAGGGCACGACGCATCCGCGCGATCGCCTTTGGTCTGTTTGCTGCATGGACAATGACCTTAGCGACCATGGAGTCGTATTCACGCGGGATCACCGCGCCTGAGAACATGGAAGTGTCGACCCGTACTCCGGGTCCCATCGGGAACACAATTTCGTGTACCGTTCCAGGGGTTGGGATAAATCCGAGCGACGGGTCTTCGGCGTTGATCCTGCATTCTATGGAATGTCCGGAAAGCCTTATGTCTTCCTGCCTGACGTTGAGAGGTTTGCCTTCCGCAATCTCGATCATTAATTTAATCAGGTCAAGCCCGGTGATCATTTCGGTGACCGGATGCTCGACCTGAATTCGGGTGTTCATTTCCATGAAGTAGTAATTCATGTCGGCATCGAGAAGGAATTCGACTGTCCCGGCACTAAGATAACCCGCTTCCCTGGCAAGCTTGCACGCATTTTCTCCAAGCTCAAGCCTTAATTCCTGTGTTATTGAAGCGGATGGCGCTTCCTCGATCAGTTTCTGATGGCGCCGCTGGATAGTGCAGTCGCGCTCGCCTAGATGGACAACATTCCCGTGCGAGTCAGCGAAAATCTGGACCTCTACATGTTTTGGCTGGATGATATATTTTTCAAGGAAAATTGCGCCGTTACCAAATGCGGAGACCGCTTCCTTGACGCATGATTCGAACTTTGCGGCAAGTTCGCTCTCTTCCCTGACGATTCGCATTCCACGTCCGCCCCCGCCTGCTGCCGCTTTCAGTATAATCGGAAATCCGATCTTTTTCGCCTGTTTTTTGACGTCGCTGAGGGTTTCCAGCGCTCCGGCGCTTCCTGGAATTACGGGCAACCCGACCTTTTTTGCGATCTCCTTGGCGACAGTCTTGTCGCCCATATCACGGATATTTTCGGGGTTCGGTCCGATGAAGATAATTCCGGCCTTCCTGCATTTATCCGCGAATCCCGCGTTCTCGCTGAGGAAGCCATAGCCGGGATGGATCGCATCGCATTTGAAACGCTTTGCGGCATCGATTATCGCATCCTGGTTTAGGTAGCTTTTCGCCGCTTCAGCGGGACCGACATACGCGACCTCATCAGCCATTCTGACCGGAAGGCTTCCAGCATCGGCGTCTGAAAATGCCGCTACACATGGAATGCTCATTTCGCGAGCTGCACGTATGATTCGACAGGAGATCTCTCCACGGTTAGCTATGAAGAGTTTTCGGATTTTACTCCTTTTTGGTTGAGCCATTAAATTTGATCCTACTGTAGACGACCAATTAACTGGGAGCTTGATTATAGCATCAGATGGGGATGCGTTTCCATAGATGAATGGGAAGATTGTGAAAGGTATGCCGGGATTTTAATAAATGCGGGTCCGGATCAGACCCTGTTGTTTGCGAACCATCTGTTGATCAGATCATCGACGTGGGTCACTTCAAATCCATGGCATTTCAGATATGAGGCTGCCGACGACGCACGCGAACCGGTACGGCAGTAAATAATCACGTGCCGGTCACGCGGAAGTTCATCTGCGCGTACAGCCAGCCTTGTGTGGGGAATATTATAAGCGTCGGGGACATGCCCTTCTTCGTACTCGTTATCGTACCGGCAATCGAGTAGAAAACTCCCGTTCGATCCGCCGCGTTCGTCGAAAGTTTCCCAGTCGATCGATTCGATGGAACCGAGTTCCCCGGCCGATTTGGCGTATTCATCGATAATTCCCGTATCGCACCAACCAATGACATTATCGAGACCGATATGTATCAGTCCGAGTACAGCGTCTTTGACCTTATTCTCTTCGATGATGAGTATGATTTTCTGGTCTGGATCAACATACGATCCCGTGATTGTCGGAAAAGTCGGATTGAGTGGCGTGAACATCGAGCCCGGAATATGTCCGGCGAAAAACTGCTGCCTGCTCATTCTCGTATCGAGGATGGCGTAGTCAGAGTTGCCAATATAGTTTTTGAGTTCTTCCAGAATTAACTGTTCGGGATCAGGGATATCACCAAGCACAGGCGGTCCCTCCTTGTTTAATTTTTTCATTCGGCCAAAATAAAGTGGCGGAGCTTTCTGGTCTGCCAGTATCGAATCGACAAACGCTCCCTCGCCATTCGACGCTGCGAGTATCGACGCGTTAAATCTCTTCTCGTAGCCCACA
>DASWIV010000394.1:0-3863 GCA_036397475.1 bacterium | reverse complement strand
GCACCTTGTGCTGCCGGTCGTGGCTGAAGGAATTCAAGACCATCGGGATAAAAATGGCGCGAGCACAGAATCTTCCCCTTAACCCCGGGAAGATTTCCGGCAACTGCGGCCGCCTGCTGTGCTGCCTTAGCTATGAATATGAGAATTACCTTGAAATGGCGGAGACGCTTCCGAAGGTCGGGGACCAGAAGGAGTTCGATGGCAGGCAGTTCGAAGTGACGTATGTGAGTCCGCTTAACCAGACAGTAACGGTACAATGCCTCAGCCATGAGGACCGGCATAAGCGGTACAGGATCACGGGCGACCAATTCTACGCAGGCGAACTCAAAACGAGCAAGTAAAACTAACCCGGTGCTGCAATCACCGGGTTTTTTGAGGTATCAATATGAACCGGCGATGTAAGCGTCTGATATTCTGTGTATTTTTAATTGTAACCTTCGGCTGCTCAGGTAATCCGGCGAGAACAAATGAAACTCTCCTCGGCGAATCCGAAGTGATTGCTATTGGAGCAGAGATTTTGTCAATTATGTTGAGAGAGGACCTGTGGTATTTGTCTGAGACAATGCTTTGTGCTTATCACCCTGACATTTACAATTTGTATTCAAAAGAGGCAATGACTGATTTATTTTTCAGTGAGAGATATTGGGTAGATATCGGCAGGTATCCTGAGGACCCGGAAAATAATGGAGGCGGAGATGGACCGACCCTGGAGTGGATCAACATTATCCTCAAGGACGATCCCGATAATCTCTACAGCATAACTGATTATGATATATCACCAATTGAACCTGCTTATGAGTTGAGAAAGGTACGGAAATCCTCGGTCAACGATTACATTTTCAGTCTGAGACATGCGTGGGAATTTCCTGACCTGAGATATGAAGTTATTGGGCTCTATCACTATGGATCGGAACCCGATGTAAAAGTGGAATTTGAATTTGCCCCCAGGTAATTATCGAATAGGATTTCTGTGATAAACTTTCCATCATCATTGCGATGGCAGGTGCATTTAGATGCATAGAGCGGCAATTATCCTTTTCATCATCCTGATTTGTGGATGCTCCGGTAAAAATTCGCCGGTGACTGTGCCGATGATGGATGAATCCCGGTCAACCTCTAATTCGTCGCACAGCGTCCTATCGTCGGGTTTCATGTACCTTGATGAGGTATCCGGGACTATTGAGATAGTTCCGGACAGGATCGCCTCCTCGCATTACAATGTACGCAAATTCGCCGAGGAAGCGCCGTGCAATGACTGTCTCCATATTGAAAATTTCACGATCATTCCGGATGACCAGATCCTGCTGGATGTCGTGCTCACGCATCCTTTCCCGGGGCTGGATCAGTTTACCGGATTCGATGTCAGGCTGATCGTGATCTTTAACGGCAGCGAAGACTGGCCTAATTTCGGACTGAAGGCGTCGAATTTCGGACTCGGAGACGGGCAGGTTCTCAATCCTGATGGGTACACGTCGCTTTTCAATCCGGTCGATTTTCCACCCGGGAGCATGCCGCTTCCGATCATGGAATATTCGAAGGGTAAACTCGCCCCGAATGTTTCATTGAATGCAACCTTGAACGCGTATCTAGCGTTCAACAGTGAATCCGATCGAAGAATTTTCGGGACTACGGAATCTTCGAGTGTCCATTTAGAAATGATCCGCCCGCAGGGTCCGCTTTATTTCGGCTATGTAATCGATGCGTCGTGGATCCCGCCTGACAAGACCCTGACGGGCGACCCTGATATTGTCGATGTGCCGGGAGATTTTCCGGTAACGGCAAATGCACAGGAAGCGTACATGGTCTCGACATACGCGGGATTTGGTATGCTCGATAACGGCGACGGGATCTCGGAGTTGTATGTGGATGTTTTCGACTGGCAGGGGGATGGAGACATGGCAAAGGTTCAAATCGAAGCGCCGGATATTTTTCCGGGGTTGAAGGGATTGACCGTTTCCGTTGTTTCGGATGACTGGGTCAGGTTCGCAGGTGAAATAAAAAATGAATACATCGCAGGGGTAGGATTATATCCTTATCTTGTCGAGGTCAGGGATGTGGAGGATGAGAACGATCCGATGCCGCTGAGATCGTACCAGTTCGGGACGTTGTCAGTAGGTCATTATGAAGAAGTTATCGATTATCCGCCGGAACTGATAACCGAGATTGTTGACGTTTTCCATTCACCTTTCTGCGCGAAACTTGATCCGGTCGATCAGAAAGTTTATGTCGATTCGACGCAGTTAGCGCCTGTCTGGGATACGTCCATCAGGTCTATTGATAAAAATGATATGGCGTCGGATGCGTTCGCGAAGGCGAATATGGGTGCTTTCCTGGGAATGAGTGAATCGGACAGGAAGCTTATTTCGCCTGACTTTTTCACGTCGAGCGGAAATGTCGATGTATACGATCTGGATGGGGGTCCGGAGGAACACTTTTTTATTCCGGTGGATCCGGAGCTGGGTATTGCGTTTATGTCCGATGGGGAGTTGTTCGCGGATTTGAGTATTGCGGTTGTTTGCGATTCAGTTGCCGATAATCTTGTGGTTTTCGATTACACCGATCCGGGGACGGAATACGTTGTGATTCCGACAACGGCGTATCCGTTTACATTGGAGGCGGATTATGAGAATCATAGATTGTTCGTTTACTGCTTCGGTGGGATCGATCCTCCGGAGCCACCGACCATTGAAGTATGGGATGTGGAAACGTGGGAGTTGATCACGTCATTCGCGACAGACAGTGGAACGCCCCCGTTCTGGTCCGATCTCGATTATTATCCTGAAAAGGGAAAGCTGATATTTGGAAGCAGTACAGACAGCATCGAAGTGTGGAACTCGGAGACGTACGAGCATATCGCGACAATCCCGACAGGACTGGGAGAGGTTGCGGGTGTCGACCATATGAATGGATTTTTCTACGTTTCAATCACGACAGGATTTTTACAGGTCTATGATGCCGATACGCTTGAACTTAAATGGGAAATTCCTTGTGGAGTCCAGCCATTGATGCTCTGCTGCAACGAGGAATTAAGCAAAATTTATGTGCCGGATATTGATGGCCAGAGTGTGTTGATATTCCAGCATTAATTTACAACTCTAACCTCATCAGAATTCTTTTTCTCTTGGCACTCCTTGAATTTGTCTCTGCAACCCTCTTGAATCCTGCGGCCTCAAAAAGGTGAGTGAAACCTACATAGGCGAAACTCACATCAACCCGCTCTCCTTCAGAATCAATTGGATAAGCTTCCAGAATCGGGATGTTGTTTTCCCTGGCGAATTCAACCGTACCCTCAAGCAAGGCTTTCGCGATCCCGCTCCGTCGATATCCGACTCGCACCATAAAGCAGACAACTGACCAGACGGGTTTATCGTCGATTTTCGGGATTTTTTTTGAGGGGACGAGGCGTTCAAATTTTTCGCGTGGCCAGAAACCGAGCCAGCCCGCGGGTTCGCCATCGGCGCAGGCGATCATCCCCGGGGTAGGACCATTCTCGACCTGTTGTTTCAGTTGTTTTCTGCCAGAGCCGGGACCGCCTTTACCGTAGTCCGATGACGAATGCCTGTAATACTGGCACCAGCATCCACGGTCGCCATGGCCCTCAAAGATTTTTTCGATATCGAGCCAGCGGTCGGATGTAGTGGAGTAAACGCTGATCGAGGAGATATCTTTCGCCTTAGCCATGGAATAGATTATATCAGGGAAACAAATAAGAGGGGTGGTGGGGGGTGTGAGCGCGGATTGATTTTATGGACAAAAGCAGCAACAAAAAATAGAATGAGGTATCACCCATTTTCAGTAGAAAGGAAATGATACCTCGATGAAAAAGATGCCAGATAATGAAGAATTCTGCAAGAGGGCAGTGG
>DASWIV010000393.1:0-1604 GCA_036397475.1 bacterium | reverse complement strand
AAAAATACACATGAAGCTCAAATCTTGGACGTGTATTCACCGCGTATTCATTCAGCCAGTGGCGGGCGATTGTTTCAAGCAGATTCCTCTGTGCCTGCGGATGGATCCTGGATGGATCTATAGCGATATCGATCCTGGCAGGACGAAGTTTATGCTCTACAATTATTCCCGTTGGAGGGTCGCCGCCCCATCCGATGATTTGCCAGCCGTCGATATCACTCTGTTCGCACCACGCCCAGGTGGCTTCCCTGATCTCGATATCTTTCCTCGAGTTCCCAGGGCATCCCATCAGGGCCGGGACCAGCATCATAAGGATTGTGATGAAAATAATCTTCCGAAGCATCGATAAAACCTGCCTTGTTTAAGACTTGACTGTAAATGGACGGGTTCGACCGCCAGACGGATTTTACCAGAGGGTGAGAGTTTTCTCAATTTTAGAAGAAATGGGATTTTACTGTCAGGTCGAATGCGCCTTTTTCGGTGTAATACCATACTTTTTCAGGAGTGCTTGCGTAAATCGCCAGTGTGAATTCGCCCTCGTTGCCGATAGCGAATCTCGCCCCGTAATCGCTGTCGTCAGGCTGGAGCTGGATATCGTAGGCCTCGAACGATTCATCTTTCGGAAGTATCCGGATAAAAGCGTCGTTCACTTTTTCCTCGAACCGGATCTTCATGTCCAGAAATTCGCCGGGATTCATCCATCCGTTGAATGACCTTGGCTCGACAACGCTTACATCCCGCCTGTAAAAATCCTGAACGACAAGCACCGTGCCGTAGCCGCGGTAATTCCTGTCAGGTTCGACATCCAGGTTCAGCGTGTGATTAAGGCTGTCCAGATCCTGGTAGAATCCGATCCCCACATGGGTTATATCGGGATTTATCAGATTCGATCGGTGGGACGGGCTTTGTAAAAATCCCTCCATCAATGCGTTGACCACAGCCTCCGTTTCTTCCCCGAAAGTACGGATGATGCCGATATTTTCACGGATCTTATATGGCATTCCGGCACGGCGGACCCTGTCGTCCGGTGAAAGCCCTTCCAGTGAATAATGGTCGAAATAATCTTTTTGCGCCATGTCGATGGCTTGGCGGCGGGATACATCGGATAAAGACTTGTCCAGGCTCAAGAGTGGGAGTCCATTCTGGTATCTGAAGGAGTTTATCGCCTCAAGCATCAGGAATTCAGCTTCCGATTCATCGAAGTCCACCATGTACACTTCAGATTTTACCGGCTGCGAAACGGTGACGATAATTAGAAGGACGATCATCCCTGTAAGGGCTCTGAGGAAATTCTTCATATATCCAAAACCACCTGTGTTAAAAGAGTGAATACCGAATCCACATTTACAATATCGGCAGAAGGCATAATTTACTGACTGTTTCAGACTAATTCAAGTGGATTAATTTAAATTATGATTATTTTACCCATATAGTCATTTCAGACTTTCGCGGGATGGGCGATAGGGGTGTGAGCGCGGATTGATTTTATGGACAAAAGCAGCAACAAAAAATAGAATGAGGTATCACCCATTTTCAGTAGAAAGGAAATGATACCTCGATGAAAAAGATGCCAGATAATGAAGAATTCTGCAAGAGGGCAGTGG
>DASWIV010000392.1:0-16075 GCA_036397475.1 bacterium | reverse complement strand
TTCTTCCCGTGTGATTGACGGCTATGTAGAGGTAAGAATCAGCGATACCGGGATCGGCATTCCAAAAGGCATAAGGGAGAGGATCTTCGATCCATTTTTCACGACAAAGGATATCGGAAAAGGCACGGGGCAGGGACTCGCGATTTGCAGATCGGTGATACTGGACAAGCACGGCGGAAACCTGATGGTTGAATCCTGGGAAGGCGAAGGATCTGAATTCATAATTCAAGTTCCACTGGATGCAAATCCGGAAAGTGAAGCCGGTGACCCGGACGATTCGGAGCAGCAGGAGGTTGAAGACAATGAACTTCAACTTCAATAAATCGCTTAAGAATTATTTGCCCGCCTTGACCATACAGGTTGTGGGGATATTTCTAACCCTGGTATGCGTGAGTTATGTTTCCAGGAAGCACGAGCAGTTTATCAGGTTTGAGTTCGAGCAGCGGGCTGCATCGGTCGCGGATTATGTCTCAAACGAAATTTCAGGCCATGCGGAGGATATGGATCTTCTGGCTGATTTTTTCCTGTCATCCTATTATGTCGATTCCCAGGAATTCACCAAGTTCACCACAAATATTCTTAACGATCATAGCGGGATTAAATTCATCAACTGGATACCAAGAGTAGAGCGCGAAGATCTCGAAGAATTCAAAGGTACAGCCATTAATTATGGCAAGCAGGATTTTCAGATCACAGAATTAAACAGCCAGGGAGAATTAGTTCCGGCATCGGACAGGGAAGTCTATTATCCGCAATTCTTTGTGGTGTCCAAGGGAAATTACGAGGCTGAGCAGGGATTCGACCTCGGCACAATCCCGGGAATGCTTCAGGTACTGGAGGTGGCTTCCGTAACGGGAATGGTGGCAATCGTAACCGGTGCAAATGTAGTCGATGAAAATGAAATGCTCCTGCTGCAACCCGTGATCAAGCGAGGGCAGAATGTCGGGAGCAGCAGCGATGGAGAAGAAACCTGTAAGGGTTTCGTAGTGGCGAAACTGGATATGCGGATTATTATCCAGAGTTCCCCGCCGGTGATAAATAATCCGGGGATAGCTGTTTCACTCGATATGCAGGGCTTCAATTCCGAGGACCAGCCATTTTCCGTACTTCTCAACGGATCTCCGCGTGATGGAAACGGGAGCGGTGCAGGGGATAATGGCGGACTTATCTACACCAGGGACCTGGAAATCGACGGAACAGTACTGGCACTGACACTATTTCCCAACAATGAGTTTCCATTCTCTTCAAACCCGATAATCGCATGGGCGGTATTAATTGCCGGACTGGCCCTGACTTTCGTAATCGGTGGAATGGTTAGTGCCGTTACGAATAAAAACAGGATGCTTACGGAAACGATAGAACAGAAAAATATATCCGAGCATAAAATGAACATTCTGCTTACCGCAATCGAGCAAAGTTCAGCGATGGTTGTAATAACGGATTGTAATGGCACAATCGAGTATGTGAACAGGCATTTCATGGAAGTGACGGGGTACGAAAAAGAAGAACTGATGGGCAGGAATACCAGTATTCTGAAATCGGAAGGGACCGATCCGGCAGTTTATTCAGATCTATGGAAAACGATAAGTAGCGGCAATATCTGGGAAGGGGAATTCGTGAACGTAAAGAAGAACAGGGAAACTTTTATCGATAAATCACTGATCTCCCCCATAGTCAATGATAAAGGTGTCATCACACATTATATAGCTGTCAAGGATGACGTGACAGAGGATCTGGAGATCAAGCGCGCCCTGCAGGAGAGCGAGGAAAGGTTCAGGTCGTTCGTAAATGCGAGCCAGGACGCGATGATAGCGGTCGATGCGAGTGGGAGAATAGAGCTCTGGAATCCCGCGGCGGAAAAAATGTACGGGTACAGCGCCGAAGAGATAATTGGTACCAACTGGCGCGATACAGCACCAGAGGACCTGGTCGAAGATTATAGCTCGATGATTTCGATAGTGTCTGAGCTGGCGAACATAAACCAGGGAACGACGATGGAGATAATGACCGCTAACCGGACAGGTTACCGCTTCCCTGTTGAGATCTCAGGCTCAGGCACGTTACGGGATGGAATGCCTTACATTATTTTCACAGCACGGGACATTTCCGAACGAAAAAAGGTGGAGACTGAACTCAAACGCCTGGCGCTGATAGTGGAGCAGGCAAGAGAGATCGTTGTGGTTGGCGACCAGACTGGCAAAATCATCTATGTTAATCCGGCCTACCTTGAGTCCAGCGGATATCACCATTCCGAAATAATCGGCAAGGAATGTTCGTCAGTTTTCGTTGTGAACGAAGATTCCCCGGAGTGCATAAATCACCTGTCTCATCACAGCTCGTCAAATTCGTGGACCGGTACCATAAAAATGGTAGGTAAGGAAGGCAAGATATTCATGGCCGATGTGAGAATCGCCAGTGTACTGGACTGGGAAGGAAATTCCGTTTACAGGGTGATGGTGGGCAAGGATATCACCGAAGAGCTGAAGCTTGAATCAGAATTAAGGCAGGCACAGAAACTTGAGTCGATCGGCCAGCTGGCAGCCGGAATAGCGCATGAAATAAACACGCCTACGCAATATGTCGGGGATAATACCAGTTTTCTAAAAGAAAGTTACGAGGATCTTCGCAAACTCCTGGACAAGTATGCGGTCCTGAAAGACGAGGCGACAAATGCAGGTTTCGCACAGGAGACGGTAAAGGAACTGGATGGGCTGATAATAGAAACTGACCTTGAATTTCTCGAGGTGGAAATTCCTAAGGCGATCAACCAGTCGCTGGACGGAGTAAAGCGTGTCGCGCAGATAGTGAGAGCGATGAAAGATTTTTCGCATCCCGGGTCTGAAGAGAAGCAGCGCCACGACATTCACAAGGCAATCGAGAATACCGCGCTGGTAGCCAGAAACGAATGGAAGTATGTCGCGGAGATGGAATTCGATTTCGATGAAAATCTCCATTCGGTTCCGATGTATGCGGGCGATTTCAACCAGGTCATTCTGAATATGATCACCAATGCGGCCCATGCAATATCGGAGAAGATCGGTCCGGATTCCACTGAAAAGGGAAAAATTAAAGTTGAAACGCGCCTCGATGGCAAATATGCGGAGATCAGAATCAGTGACACTGGCACAGGAATTCCGGACAGGATCCAGAGTAAGGTATTCGATCCATTTTTCACCACTAAGGAGGTAGGGAAGGGAACGGGCCAGGGCCTGTCAATCAGCCACAGTGTGATCTGCGAGAAACATGGGGGAAGTTTAAAGTTCGAGACGGTGGAGGGCGAAGGCTCTACATTCATTATCAGGTTGCCGATCGAGATAAAGGGTACCAAAGAGTCTCATGTGGCTGGGGGATCCAGGAAGGGGGGTACCGATGTCTGATTCTACAAAACTAAGAATATTGTTCGTCGATGATGAACCTAACATTCTTGAGGGTCTGCGCAGGATGTTACGGACCATGCGGGACTCGTGGGAAATGGAATTCGCGAACAGCCCTGAGGAAGCCCTGGAAATCTTAGGCAGAACGAAGTTCGACATTATAGTGTCCGACATGAAAATGCCGAGGATGACCGGATCCGAATTGCTGTCGAAGGTCCAGGAAGAATATCCAGAGATGGTGAGGATAGCGCTGTCAGGCGAAGCTGAAAAGAGCCAGATTATGCAGTCGGTGGGACCGGTGCACCAATACTTATCGAAGCCCTGCGACGCCGAGACCCTTAAGAGCTCGCTTAAGAGAAGCCACCAGCTCAGAAGCCTCCTTCATTCAGATCAATTGCTTTCGGTCACAACGAAAATGGACAGCCTTCCCAGCCTTCCCGTTCTGTACCAGGAATTGATGGGCGAACTCAATGAGCCGGAGCCTGAATTTAAAAATGTCGAGAGGATAATCAGCAAGGACCTGGGAATGACGACAAAAATCCTCCAGCTCGTGAACAGCGCATTTTTCGGTGTGAGGAGGCATGTGGCATCGCCGGGCGACGCGGTAAAGCTGCTAGGATTCGACACGATTGAATCGCTCGCGCTTTCGGTACAGGTATTCAGGCAATTCGATGAGGATTCATACGCTGGACTCGATATGGAGCAGGTGTGGAGGCATTCACTCGATGTAGGGGCTTGCGCGAAGAATATCGCGATGAGTATAAAGGCTGAGAAGAGGGTAATCGATAACTGTTTTATCAGCGGTATCCTCCATGATATCGGGAAGGCGATTCTGGCGTCGCGCCTTGATGGCTCATACCACACAGTCATTCAATCCGCCAAACAAAACAATACGTTGATCACAATTGAAGAGTTCAATGAGTATGGCACAACGCACGGAGAAATCGGAGCGTATCTGCTCGGATTGTGGGGATTCTCGGACTCGATAATTGAGGCAATTGCATTCCACCATACACCGTCGGTATGTTACGCCGAAGGATTCACTCCGCTAGCCGCGGTCCATTGCGCCAACGAAATAGTTTATGAAATATGCCATAGCGAATCGGACCTGACATACAGTGGTATCGATATGGAATACATCGAAAGTATCGGGTTCGGATCCAAACTCGATACCTGGCGGAAAGTCTGCCAAAACTTACTCCTGGAGGTTAAGGACTAATGAATGAAAAAGTACTACTGGTCGACGACGATCCCAATATCCTCGACGGCTACGTGAGAAATCTAAGAAAAAAATTCCAGCTGGAAACGGCACTAGGACCTGACGAGGCGCTCGAAAGGTTGTCCGATGACGTCGATTTCGCTGTAATCGTATCCGATCTCCAGATGCCGGGAATGAACGGCATAGAATTATTGTCAGAGATAAAGGAAATAATTCCCGATACCGTACGTATGATGCTAACGGGAAATGCCGACCTGGATTCGTCAATAAAGGCGGTGAACGAAGGCCATATTTTCAGGTTCATGACCAAGCCCTGTTCGCCGGATGAATTATCACTGGCGATAAATGCCGGAATCCACCAATACAAGCTGGTGACAGCGGAGAAGGAACTGCTTGAAAATACACTCAAGGGAAGCGTCAAGGTCCTGACGGATGTAATGTCGCTTGCAAGTCCGGCTGCTTTCGGCAAGGCGACCAGAGTACGCCAGATAATGAAAGAAATAGCCAATAAAATGAAACTGCCTAATGGCTGGGAATATGAACTGGCGGGCATGTTGTCCCAGACCGGGGTGGTCTCTCTTCCGACCAATATGATCGATAAGATCTACAAAGGTGTTCCACTAAGCACCATGGAGCAGAAGATGTTCGAATCACATCCGAAGATCGGCCATGACCTGATCGAGAACATTCCGAGGCTTGAAAATATCGCTGAGATCATTCTTTACCAGGAGAAAAATTACGATGGCACAGGTGCTCCGGGCGATGAGGTACAGGGGGACGATATCCCTGAAGGCGCCCGTGCATTGAAGGTAGCGCTGGCATATGACGGCCTGCTTCGGCACGGGAAGGCTAAGGTCGAAGCCTTGCGGTATTTGAAGGAACATCCGAAGATGTTCGATCCACTCATGATTTCAGCCCTGGAAGACGCACAGGAACAGCCTGCGAAAGTATCCACCCATATGATCAGTGTTCATGACCTGGCAGCTGACATGATATTGACGAAGGATGTCAGGGGCAAGGATGGCACACTTCTTGTTTCAAAAGGGCAGACTGTAACGCCGACCCTGATGGCCAGGTTGAGGAACTTCGCCCGGGCGGGAGAAGCTCCGGAAGAGGTCGAAGCGGTAGTGATAGAGAGCGGTAGCTCCGGCTACATGGCATAGGGTAACAAAACTGAAATCGATTGCGTTTTTACCTGTCATTCTCCGGTCAGGGATGGAGTTTTGTACGGAGATTGGGATTAAATTAATTAAACAGACAGCCCGCTTGCCTGTTTACACTCATTAGTTTACAATATAGCTGTTGATATTTAGCGTAAAATAAAGGGACGCTGGATTCAACCCACCATTAATTGAGCGAGGGTCCTCATGATGCGTTTAACCGCTTGTGTTTCCTGTCTAATTTTTACCGCGATAATATTTGTAAGCTGCTCGGGAGGCGGAGAACCGGCATCTCCCGGTTTAAGCCAGATTCCGGAAATAAACACTGACAGTGTCTCCAATGGCGGCAACCATTCGCTGCTGTCATTCAGTTATATTTTTATCGATGCTGCCGATCCGGGGCAGATCGAATATGAAATTGTCCCTGTGAGGGACGCTTCAAAACACTGGAATGTTCTGACATTTTTAGAGAAATCGCCGTGCTCGGACTGTTTCAGCATAACAGGGATAGCGCCGTCGGGAAACGGCACTCTTCTTATTGATGTAGATGTTTCAGGACCATTCCCAAGTCCGACGTTCACCGGATTCGACCTGAGAGGAATTGCTATATTCAACGGGAACCATCCTTATCCTGTGTCCGGGTTGAAGGTTTCGGATCCGAAATTCGGTGATGGAGAGCTGGTCAATCCGGACGGATTTACGGCACTTTATAACAGCTTCACGGAAGGAATGGGTCCGGGTGGACTTGAGGGCTACATGAAAGGCAAATTCGCGACGCTGATTCCACCGGACAGCAAGGTTAATGGATACAAAAGGTATGTAACTGTCGATGCGGGAAATACAAGGAACGCTTTTTTTGCCGGAGACAGTGTTACTCAGACATACGAAATACGGATGCCGCCAGGCCAGTTAATACTCGGATACGCGCTCGATGTAAGCTGGGAAGCCCCAATGACCACTCCGGTAACGGATCCAATGACTGATTTTGGTCCCGGGGCGAATTGTCCGGAGCCATGGAAGATCGATGTCCACGCGACGTCCATCGATCCATTCAACGACGCATTTGTTACGATAGATGTATACGATTACCAGGGGATGGCATCTCATGGAGCGCCCGTGCTCGAATGCCCGGAAATATTCGCAGGTACCAAGACAGCGTCGCTCGTGACTGAAGAACCGGATTACACCAGGTACGAGATTACCATTTCAAATGAGAACGATGTGCCGGACGATACTTACCAGGTCCTGATCCGGGTTGAAGATAATGAAAATGATCCGGTTGGTAAGCCATGGCTGGACCTGTCCGCGTACCAGGTTGCATATATCAATGTCGTCGAGAATTTTGATATATCCGAGATTACGCCTGACAATCTGAATGGTGCGACTTCGAATTACCTGGTAAAAGATAACTACCTGATCATAGCGTCAGGATATAACGGGATCCAGATTTACGATGCCACGGATCCTGCAAATATCACCTGGTACAACAACGTGCCGTCCGATTTTAATGAGGTCAACAGCGCGGCCATAAATGGTGATAATCTTTACATGGCTGCGTACAATAACGATTTAGCGATTTACAATGCAGCTTCGATGGATGACATTCAATTATTGTCTGAAGTCGATTATGATGGATCCGCAAATGATATGTGTAATAATGGGCCTGTCCTTTATCTGGCGAATTCAACATATCCAGATGGATTACTGCAAATAGTAGATGCCTCAGATCCGGAAGATCCAATCCTGATTAACTCGGTATTTTTTACCAGCAGGCCAAACACCTGCGTATATAACGATGGATATGTTTATGTCGGGACCGATTCGGATGGAATACAGATAATCGATGTAGATCCCCCGGAAACAGCTTCGGTCGTAGCGAATGTGCCTGTCATGACCTCCTGCTACGAACTGGATGTCGACGGGATTTATCTGTATGCCGCCTGCCTGTGGGAAGGACTGAATATTATCGATATAGATCCTCCTGAGACAGCCACTATAGTCAAGAACGTGATGACCTATTATGCGCTTGGTGTAGATTATGAAAATGGCTTTTGTTATGTCGCGGACGCTCAGGAGGGAATAAAAGTGATCGATGTCGATCCTGTAGGAACCGCTTTCGAACTAACCGTATTTCCGATCAACTGGTTTACGGACTCCTGCCAAGCTTCCGGCAACGTATTATATGCTGGAAGTTTAGGTGGCACATTATCACTTGACATAGAAGTAGCATCCATGATCTCGGTTCTGGATACGGTTTTTTATCCTGCATATACTTACAGGGGGCGCGTAAAAGGCGATCGCCTGTATGTAACAAATGGCGAATCGGGATTTTTATCTCTGGATATAAGTAATCCCGAGATGACTCAATTATCAAGGCGCCTCAGCCTGTATGGGGCTTCAGCAATGGATATCGAGGGTGACTACGCATATGTTCAGACACAAGATGGCCTGAGCATCATCGATATTTCGATTCCGGGCAGCGAGACCGTAGTTAATACCGTCGCATTTCTTGGTTTTGGCAATGATATCGATGTAGATGGCGGGTATGCATACCTTGCGGCAACGGATCATGACCTGGTTATTATCGATGTAGATCCTCCGGGGACCGCGTCGTTTTTTGCTGAGGTGCCATCTACCTTTTATGCCGATGAAGTGGTGGTGGATGGGGGATATGCATATGTAGGCGGTGTCGATTGGCCCAATTATTCATTAAACGTGATAGATATCGATCCGCTGGCCGCTGCATCAGAAATCCTCACCTTCCCCCTGGACAATGAACCTGCAGCATTTCTGGTGAACGGCAACTACCTGTATGCCGGACATGGGTACAACGCCCTTGGTGTAATAGATATATCCGACCCGACCGCAGCATTCTACGATCATTCTATTGATCTGGATTATAACTACGCGTACGCGTTGCAGCAGGTCGGAAATTACCTGTACATGTCCGGCTATGGTGTCGGTGTTCTGGATGTGAGCATCCCGTCAGATCCCGTATTGCTAAATGCTTCCTATGACTACCCGGATGCCCGTGATATTGCGATTGACGGACAGTACTCTTACGTAGCTACATATGGAAAAGGAATACAAATATATAAGCTCTATTGATGCAGTAGTTGAAGTAGAAACGGTACATGACTTAATTGAAGGGGTGTCGCCATGAGTAGATGCATCCTATCGCTCATTTTATTCGCTTCTTTTTCTCTGATTACAGGATGTTCTCACCCTTCCGAGCCAACCACTCCTATTCAACCGGTTTTGAATAACCAGCCCAGACCAATTTCATCGAACTCCGGGCACAGCCTTCTTTCATACACATACATTTATTTCGATCAATCAGATCCGGAAAAAATCGAGTTTGAAATAATCCCGGTGCGGGACTCGGTCAAGCACTGGAATATAAGGTCATTTCTCGAAAATTCGCCATGTTCCGACTGTTTTTCAATCACAGGTATCGCACCGTCGGGGAATGGAACATTACTGGTGGACATCGAGATCTCCGGACCATTCGCAAATCTGAATTTCTCAGGTTTCGATGTACGGGGAATAGCGTATTTCAATGGCAACCATAATTTTCCCGAATCCGGATTGAGTTTTTCTGACAGGGATTTCGGCGATGGGGAAATTGTAAACGCCGATGGATATTCCACGCTGTATAACAGCGATACCGAAGGAAACGGATTAGAGGGATATTCGAAGGGCAAATTCGCGACACTGGCAGCACCGGATGCGTCATTAGGTGGATACAGGAGATTCATTACGGACGATCCGTTGAATACCAGGAACGCATTTTATGCGGGAGATGCTGTCGCTGTCACCTATGAAGTCGATATGCCGGACAGTTTATTTATCATGGGGTATGCAATCGATGCGAGCTGGGCTCCCCCGATTGAAACGCCTGTCGATGATGTGATGGCTGATTTCGGCCCGGAGGCTAATTGCCCGGAACCGTGGAAGATAGAAGTTGATACACAAAATATAGGACCATGGGATCCAGCAATAATTGTTCTCGATGTTTACGATTACGACGGTATGAATTCACACGGCAATCCTGTACTGGAATGTCCCGAAGTATTTTCCGGGACATTGACTGCGTCGCTTGTATCTGAAGAAACTGGTTATACCAGGTACGAGGTCTCGGTAGAAAACACAATGGGAGTTCCGGATGGGCAGTACAGGTGTTTGATTAGTGTGGAAGCGAATGAAAATGATCCGGGAACGAAGCCATGGCTCGACCTGACCTCGTACCAGGTATTTAATCTGGGAGTAGCCCAGAATTTTGACCTGACCGATGTCACGCCCCCTTACTTAAACGCTGAAACAGAGGATTATTTTATACACGACAACAAGTTATTCATGTCAGCTGGTGTTCGCGGAATCCAGATTTATGATATCAGCGATCCTGCGAATGTACAGTGGATTCAGAACATCCCCATTCCGGGCGCGATTACCTATGACGCTGTAATAGACGGGGATTATATATACGCAGTGGGATTTAACATAGATTTGATTGTAATCGATATTAATCCACTTGTAGAAGCTAATATTGTGTCAGCAACTAACTTTGATGGTGCGTCATTCTGCATCGCGATCAACGGCACCACAATCTATCTGGGTTCTTCGACATATCCGGATGGCAGGATAGTTATAGTCGATGCATCGGATCCGCTTAATCCGGTGGAGACCGGAAGCGCTGTATTTTCAGGATTCGCGCGTGAAATCCAGTATAAGGACGGGTACGTCTACCAGGCGACAGATCCGGGACTATCGATAATTGATGTGGACCCACCGGAAACTGCGTCGGAAGTTCAATTTGTTTCAATTGCTACGATGTGTTTCTCTGTTGAGCTGGATGGAGACTACGCATATGCGTGCGATTACCTGGCAGAATTCCACATTATCGACATAACCGATCCGCCGACCGCGTCTGTTATTAATAATGTAAGTGTACCAGGCGGCACCTATATGGCGTCGGTTGATAACGGCTACGCATATGTCGCCAGTACCGGCGAAGGAATTCAGGTAATAGATATTGACCCGCCGGGTTCGGCGTCGGTTGTCGCGAATCTGCCCGCAAACTGGTTTACAAAGGAATGTATCGCATCGGGGAATTTACTGATCGCCGGAGCATATGGCGGATTTATTTCAGCGGATATTTCAAATCCGCTTTCACCTTCCACCCAGGACGCGATTTTTTATCCTTCAAGCGTTTATGGAGGGACTGCGTATGAGAACGGAATGGTACTTGGAAATAATGAGTCCGGAATTCTCTTCCTGGATACTTCGATACCGGAATCTGCAACGGTCGCGAAGCGATTGAGCATGACAGGTTCTTACGCGACGGATGTCGAAGGCGATTACGCCTATGTATTGACAAACGCAGGGCTTCAAATTATCGATATTACAAGCCCCGGCAGTGAGAGCATAATTAACACGATATTTTACAGTGGATCTAAAATGCAGGTTATGGTCGAATCAGGTTATGCCTATATAGCCGGAGGACCTGACGGGCTGGTAATAATCGATGTCGATCCACCAGGGGCAGCGTATGTTGTAAATACAGTCCCTTCTGCACAGGAGATCGAATCTGTTACATACCAGGGCGGGTACGTGCATGCCGGCACTTCAATTTACCCGGATTACGCATACAGGGTGTTTGATGTTGACCCGCCGGCAGCGGCGTCGGAGATTTTCTCTTATGTGCTTGATGACGATGCTAACAGTTTGATAGCAGACGGGGATTACCTTTACATTGCGAATGGAGAACAGGGACTAACTGTATTTGATATAAGCGATCCGACATCGCCGGTATTTGAAGTGACGCTGGATATTACCGGACTCGAAGCAACCTCTATTGATAAAGTTAACGATGTGGTATTCATTGGAGATTATTCGAATGGTCTGATCGTTGTTGATGTGACCGATCCATTAGCTCCTGTTGAGATTGCCGATATTACCACTCCAGGATACACACTGGATCTATCGGTGTACGGGCAGTATGCGTATGTATCGGCGTTGACAGGCGGGGTCTCGATAATAAAGCTGTGGTGAATGACCTGGAAAAAATCAGAATGCGCCGGAATCATACCGGCGCTTTTTTTTTGGAGTAATTATTCCGATTCTCCGAGCACTTTAACGGCATTGGCGGCAGCTAATAAGGTGGCGGCGTCGAGACGTACCTTGTATTCGGGATTGACGTAGCTGAACCCAATCAAGTCATCTGAGCCGACAATAAATACCGCTGGAACAGGGAGCAGGTGATGCGATTCTCCGGATGCGGCGTCGAGGTCAATACCGTACTCGTCGTATCGTTCGAGAGTGGCGTCATCGACTTTGAAAGCAAGACCGAATGCCATGGCAGCTTCCATAGTTGAATCTGATAACAGGAGGTAATTAGATGCTTGTTCATTTTTGGTTGTTTGGAGATTTTCAGGCAAATCAGGGCTTATTCCAATTAATTGATAGCCCATACCTATTAACTCGGATTCTGCGAGCCGGAGGGCTTCGAAATGCCTGTTACAGAAGGGACACCAGGAGCCACGGTAGAATAAAATTATTGTGAGTTGGGATGTAGTGAGTTCATTCAGGTTGACCGTTTCGCCGTCAGCTGAGACTAGGTCAATATCGGGTATCTCGGAGCCGATTAAAATTGGAGAAATACCCATAGCCGAGTCGGGGACATTGTCGTACATGCTGGTTTGGCCTTCTCCATAAACTGAAGATTGTGAACATAAAATTATTAAAAATAATGCGGATAAGAAAATTATTGCAGAATTGATATGAAGCTTCATTTAAAACAGTACTCCCGAATAAATTTTTCAGGCAGATTTCCCAGGGATTCCTTAATCTATTTTAACAGGTAATCAGGAATGTACAAAATCGTATATTTTATCGTACACTGTGGCGATGGGTATGGGTGAAAAATGGTGGACGTACCAGAGGGAAAGGTTTCCGGTAATTGCCAATGGAATCCTCATTCTAGCCTTCAGCTCATCGGCTGTATGCTTTTCGACCCTGCTAAGGGGAAGTTTGTCGCCATCAATTTTTTCAATAGCGGTTGCGTTTATCACGTCGTTCATTTTCTTCCTTCAACTTCGTATCGCTGATGAATTTAAGGATATAGAGGAAGACACAAGGTACAGGCCATACAGGGCGGTACCAAGGGGTCTTGTCACGCTCAGGGAACTGGCAGTGGTATTTGCAGCAGGTGCGCTGATACAGCTTGTGCTGGCGCTGTTTCACCAGCCTGTACTGATAATGCTCCTGTTTATCACGTGGATTTATCTGGCGGGGATGTCAAAGGAATTTTTTATCAAGAAATGGCTGAAGAGCCAGCCGCTGATTTACATGGTCTCGCATATGGCGATTATGCCGCTGATCGACCTGTACGCGACGTCGTGCGACTGGTCGAATTTCATGAACAGGCCTCCCCATGGATTATTCTGGTTTCTGATCGCGAGCTTTTTTAATGGGATGGTGATTGAGATTGGCAGGAAGATACGGGTGCCGGAGGACGAGGAAGAGGGGGTCGAAACATATACTTTTTTGTGGGGAAGGTATCGGGCTGCCGGATTCTGGATGCTGGTGATGTCACTGACATTTATATGCGCTATTATTGCGTCGGGAAATATTGATTTCGCATCCGCTGTCGCTGTGATAATGGGCATCTTGCTGGCGGCGGGGTATTTTATCGCGATCGGGTTCATGATTAATCCCATCGGTAAGCATGGTAAAATGATCGAGTATTATTCTGGCATCTGGACGTTATTTTTGTACCTGAGTTTAGGTTTGATACCATTAATTTCCAAAGCCATGGGACAGGCTTAGATGAACTTTATCCGATATCCATCAGAGTCAGCATCAGTTTCCGATTACGGGGGGAAGGCGTACGCATTGTCGGAATTGAACAGGGCAGGATTGCCAATTCCGGAATGGTTTGTCGTGACACCGTCTGGATTTCACCAGTCATTAAATAATGAGCAGAAAGAATCGTTCGATTTAATTTCCGAAATTGAGGAGATTAAGACCCTGGTTTATTCGGTAGTACCGATCGAGGAATTAAGGGAAGAAATCAAAGAAGCCGTGGGGAAACTGGCAAGGGATGGGTCGCTCCTGGCGGTACGGTCATCGGCGTCGGATGAGGACTCGGCGGAGCATTCGTTCGCGGGGCAATTCGACAGTTTTCTGTATGTTGGAATAGATGAGGTAATAGAAAAGGTCATTGCTGTATGGAAATCGGGATTCAGCGAAAGGATCCTGACATACAGGAAAGAAAATAATTTGCTGATCGTTCCCAATCCTCCAGCGGTACTGGTGCAGAAGATGATCGATCCTGATTATTCGGGAGTGGCGTTTGGAGCCGATCCGGTGAGTGGTCGCAGGAACATTGCTGTTGTCGGGGCGGTTTATGGTCCGGGAACCGCAATCGTCAGTGGGGATTGCGATGCGGATACATTTCATGTCGATATCGAAGGTAAAATTGTGCTGAGGGAAATTGCGTCAAAAAAATACAGGCATGCGGCGGATGGAAAAGGGCACGAGGGGGTGTCGAGAGTTGAGGTAGAGGAAGAACTTCAGGGGGTGCAATCGATTTCCGATGAGCAGGTTAAGGAAGTTGCCAAGCTGGTGCGAAGAACCGGTGAGTATATTGGTAAGCCACAGGATATAGAGTGGGCGATTTCAAAGGGAAATTTGTACCTGCTGCAGTCCCGACCTATCACGACATTGCATAAGATTTCAGATCCCGATGGCGATTTGAATATCTGGGACAATCACAATATCGCTGAAAGCTATTCAGGGGTAACGACTCCGCTGACCTTTTCATTTGCAAGAAGCGCGTACGAGGCTGTGTATCGGGAATTCTGCAGGATTTTGAAGGTGCCTGAATCTAAGATCAGGGCGAACGATGAGACGTTCAAAAATATGCTGGGATTGATTCGCGGCCGGGTTTATTACAATCTTCTTAACTGGTATCGAATGCTCGCGCTGCTTCCGGGATTCCAGGTTAACAGGAAATTCATGGAACAGATGATGGGGGTGGAGGAGTCGCTGCCCGATGAGATCGCTATGGAGCTTCATTCGGCTACATTTTTACAGAGGTTCGTCGATTCCCTTAATTTAATTCACTCAATTTTCGGGATCATAAACAACCAGGTGAGAATTAAGTCGATAATTAAAGAGTTTTATCATCGATTGGATGACGCGCTAGCCGATACTGAAATTCCACTTCAGAAAATGAATCCGAAGAATCTTGCTGAATATTACAGGCTGCTTGAAGGCAAGCTTCTGAGGAAATGGGACGCGCCGCTAATCAATGACTTTTTAGCGATGATTTTCTATGGAGTATTGAAGAAACTCGTAGAAAAATGGTGCGGCGATGAGGACGGAACACTTCAGAATAATCTGTTGTGCGGGCAGGGAGGAATGATAAGTGCTGAGCCGGCACAGAGGGTGCGGGAAATGGCGGAGATGGTGTCGGAAGATGAAGAGCTTGTGGAATATATGCGAAATGAAAAATCTGACGTGATTTTAAGAAGGTTTGAAAATTATCCTGAAATCAGGAACAGGTACCTGGAATATATAGATAAGTTTGGCGACAGGTGCATGGAAGAATTAAAGCTTGAAAGCTCTACTCTTCACGACGATCCGTCGATGCTGCTGAAGTCGATTGGAGAATATGCGAAGAAGATCAGGATCGAGATTGAAAAGTCGGGTAAATATGAACACAGAAATATTGACGAAGGATTACGGATAGATGCCGAGAAAAAAGTCGGAGAAGCAATTGGGGGAAATTTTTTCAGGCAGAAGATATTTAACTGGGTTTTGAGTAATGCGCGGAATCGTGTCCGCGACAGGGAAAATCTGCGATTTGAAAGGACCAGGTTATTCGGACGGGTACGAAGGATATTTGTGGAAATCGGAAAGAGATTTCGTGATCAGGGAATGATTGAAACTCACAGGGATATTTTTTCCCTGGAAGTTGAAGAGATATTCGGATACATCGATGGGAGTAAATCGGAAATAGATCTTAAAAAATTAATTTCTGAGCGAAAGACGAATTTCGATGAATACAGGAAGACCACATCTCCGCCTGAAAGATTCAGCACACGTGGAATAGTTACAGACAGGAGCATTTTCATTACTGAATCGCCGGATGATGTGGAGGAAGATTTATCGGGGGATACACGTAAGGGAATTGGATGCTGCCCTGGGATAGTACGAGGAGTGGTGAAGGTTATCCACGATCCAACGACAACAGATTTTGTCCACGGAAGCATACTGGTTGCGGAACGAACCGATCCGGGATGGATAATGCTTTTTCC
>DASWIV010000391.1:0-11240 GCA_036397475.1 bacterium | reverse complement strand
TATCATAGCAGAAAAGAAAAATGCGCACATGCGTGCGCATAGCTGGTTTTCTCCAATCAGGTAGCCTGGGATGCCGTCGAGTGATGATGCCCACTCACAGAAAGATAGTCCACAGGCATCCCGGGAATCCTGAGCAACGTACCACTGAAGTGTTACGCTATTCCAGTACGGGTTCCCAGGCTACTGCCCCGGCCTGTGAAGCTCCGACTGCGGGACTTCGGACGCTTGTTCGAATGTCTGAACGGTATTCGCCACGCCCGGATTCGTGTCAGCCGCTACAGTCCGCGACTGTATCCCGAACATGATCGCTCCCGCTATCGCGATAATCAGAACTATTCCTGTGATGATTTTCTTTATCTTCATGGTTCGTAACCTCATTTACGGTGTGTAATCTAGAACTGTAACTTCAATTGTCCCGCCGTTATCGGAAAGGACATGAATTTCAAAATCATTTGGTTCGAAATCGATGGATAGCGGTATTCCGGTAACCGGCGGTGAAATTCCGATCTCGGTGATTTCACCGGGATCCGTAAGGAAGTCAGCTTCCCATACTCCGACCGACCATGTTCCGTCGCCATTGTCCAGAAGCACACAGACCCAGTTGAATCCGCCGGCGGTTACTTGGTAATCGAAATCCAGTGAGTTGCCGATGGTCAAATCCACCGGAACTGCGGTTCCGAACTCTTCGCTGTCGATCTTGTTGTCATAGACCACAACCGCCAGCTCAACCCAGTCAGCGAGAATGCACTGGATTTCTCCGGCTGAATCGAGGATCCAAAACGCCGGGACCTCGTCGACTCCGGTTCCAATTACAAGATCGGTAGCGTCATCGACAGCCAGTGCCATGATGTCCGGATTGGTGTCGTCAACATCTCCTGTTCCTCCACCCTGAGTACTTGCGTCGACAAGCATGCCGGTCATTTCGACATTGGTATAAGGTGGAATCCAGTGAGCGAGAAGAATGTTCCCGTCGTGAGTGAATACGTCGTTCTCCGGGCTGAATATATTCAGCTGGTAACCTTCATCATCGCTGATACCGCCCGGAACTCCGCACGACCAGTCGACAGCCTGCCTGAATGGAAGTGCATCCGGATCCGGAACGCCGCCATCCCCGAACAGGACGTACGAGCCCGTCCCTGTTGTGTTGTCATGTGTAGAGAAAACGCTGTGAGTCGGGTCATTCACATTTGGAGGATTCCACGGGTCGGTTCCGGCCAGTGTCAGGAACAATCTTGATCCGTCAGGTAGAACGTCAAATTTATGGAACGGACCGACATCCGCGATTCCATACTGCCATGTGATGCCGGAAGTGTCCGAATAATCATCGTTGTATTTGTAGAAAGTATCATCTGTCTGATCGACAATTTCGCCGACACTCTGGTCATCGAATCCGCCGTTGTATACCGCGATATCGGGTTCGACACCCAGCTGGTTCGGGACCGGATCAGCCGGAATAAGCTGGGTCTGATCGACTTTCGGATTCCATCCTGTTGGATTGGTGGACTGAATCTCAAAAGTGCCGTTACTTTCATCGAATGTACCGGCGTTGAATGTGTCCCTGATCCTGACCATTGCATCGGTTGTGTTGATGGATGGGATCGGATCCCATATAGCTGACAAGTCATCGACAGGTACATCTGTCATTATTGTGTCCGGCCATGTTGAACCGCCATCTGTAGAAAGGTCGAATTCAACGGTTGTGATGCTTCCGGTGAATGTCCAGGTGATCTCCCAGTCGCCTCCACCATCCATCAATTCGCCTCCGTCGGGTGATGTGAGTGTTACCGTGTCGATTACCGGGGGAACAATCTCAAATGGATTGTCACTCATATCGAAGGTACCCGGATCGTTTGCATCCGCGATTCGGATGATGCCGTTATAAGTTTCAAGTAACGGTATAGGATCCCAGTTGTACGAAAAATCGGTTGACGGAACGCCTGTTGCGACAGGATCGTCGAAATTAATGCCGCCATCGGTGGAAAGATCTATATTTACAGACGTGATGGTTCCGGTAAATCCCCACTCGATGGTGAACTGGCCGCCGCTGTCCATATGCTCGCCGCCATTCGGTGCGATCAGATTTATGGTATTGGCAACCGCGGTTATCGTGAAGTGGCCATCCGACTCATCGAATACTAGGGGATTATCCACACTGGTAACTTGAACTTTCGCTTCCGACGTACCTGCATTCGGGATCGAATTCCATTTGAATACCCCGTCGTTGTCGGTTCCCGCGGTTAATTCTATCCACGGATCCACGTCAGCGAATCTGTACTCGATCTTCACCTGTCCGAAAACATTTATGGACGACCATAAGATGTCTGTCGTCGAGCCACCGGTGAAAATTTCCCCGCCATTCGGGGCCTCAACGGTGATGCTCGGCGGTACTTCGGCGACAAGTGTAAAGACATCGTCTGAAGTATCGAACACGGATGGATTATCCGAATTCATTACACGGATCATCGCCTTGTCGGAATCGGGACCCGGCATTGAATCTATATCGAAGAAGCCGATATTGGGTGCGTCAGTCGCTATATTGATCGGCCAGTTATCGCCTTCATCGAGAGACAGGTCGATGTTCACGGTAGGGAATACGCCCTGCCAAGTCCATGTGACCTGCTGCGGTTCGCCGATATTCCAGACTTCGCCGCCATTCGGAATAGTTACCTCAACCTGCTGCTGTTCGACAATGCTGAAAACATTGTCAGATTCATCGGAAATAAATGGGTCCGTAGAATCGCTGATTCTCACCATGGCATTCATTGAATCCCATTGCCCGACAGGCATTACATTGAAATTGCCGGTGTTGGGAATATTGGTGCCAAGAATTATGTCATATGATAATCCGGCGTTCAGGGACAGGTCGATGTTTACTTCCGGGATGGTTCCGGTCGACGACCATTGGACGGGTGCCGTTCCGCCCTTGACCCAGATCTCTCCGCCGTTCGGTTTAATGACCGTGATCGTTTTTTCTACATCTTCCTTTATCGAGAAATCTTCGTCCGATTCATCGAATACCAGGCTGTCGGCTGAATCGCTCACCTTGATTCTGGCAGTATCGGTTACCCAGTCAAGAAGAGGCGACACATCGAAAGTTCCCGTATTCGCTTCCCCTGTCGCGATGTCTATCGGGAAAGTCGCGCCGCTGTCGAGTGAAAGCGCTATGTCCACAAGCGGAATGTCGCCGGTTGAATCCCAGTCGACCTTTTCATTTCCGCCTGCCTGCCATTGTTCGCCACCGTCAGGATTTTTGATGAAAAGCGTTTTTTCTCCGAGGGGCACAATGCTGAAATCGTCATCCGAAACATCGAAAATCGTCGGCTGGAGTGAATCCGATACCCTGATTCTCGCGTCATTAGATACCCACGCCGCGAGAACATTGGATATTTCAAAATCCCCATCATTCGGTTCGCCTGTCGCGATACTGATCGGGAAGGTAGCGCCATGGTCGAGTGAAAGATCGATATTGACAGTCGGAATACTTCCCGACCACGACCAGTTTATTGTTGCAAGAGAACCTTCTTCCCACGTTTCTCCGCCGTTCGGACTTTCAACCGTGATGGTATCTTCCGTAGGTTTGATGTTCGATATTGGAATCTCTACCAGTGCATAAGCCGCCAGTGATGCTCCGGCAGGATACGATGGACCATTTATCGGGGGCGCGTATGTTGTCGGATCGGATGATCTTACAGTTACCAGGATTTCCTGGTTTTCAAGTCCTGCCGGGGTCACGTTCTGAATCTGGGTCATGTAAATTCCACTGGTTGGCTGAGATCCTGGAGTTGAGACTTTCGGAATATTTATTGCGGTTGGGAATAGTGTTGGCGACTCAACCCATATCGATGCTATCTCGGTGTCTATTCCACCCGGATTGGTCGGTGCTCCCCAGTCGAACACTTCTATCTGTAAATTTATGTTTCCGCCCAGGTCATTCTCGTTAATGTACCACGCTGTCGTACCGGCTGTACGCACCTGAATGTTGTAAGCTTCGGGACAGTTAGCCTCCATCGGGAAATCCACTACCGGTTTTGGCGGAGGACTTGACCCTGTGGGGAACGACCAGTTCGAAGCGATCGCGTACTGGAACGCGAAGATGGGACCGTTCGGTCCGATAGGGAACTGTATCTGATAATTTCTTGTTACTGTCGGAGGAGATCCATCGGTTGAAAACGTTCCACGGTTTACAGTGTTAACTGTCGGGGAAACGGGATCGGTCGGCTGAAGGATATCCGCGAAATATTTGTACTGGTTGATTGTTGTCTGTGCCTTGAATCCATTGGGTCCGAGCTTGCCCGGAGTGAATCCGTAGAATCCCGGCGACATGAACTCCTGTGCGTTCCACCATCTGGTCAGGCCATCGGCATTCAGAATTCGCATTCCGCGCGGTGACGGAAATACCGCGCCGGGGTCCAGCGACGATGTCTGCGTATCGCCCGCTCCCATGACAATACCCCACGTGTCGAATCCGCGGAAATTCGTGCCGGGGAACGGGTGCTGGATCGTCAGATCGAAATCTATATTTCCCGACGGTGGAGTGAATGTGTTTATATTTATGCTCAGGCCGGGTATCGCTGAATTAAGGGGACCCGTGGCGTTCAGGTGAAACTGGACGTCACGCAGCGGGATGAACTCAAACTCCCCTGTTTCGAGATTGTAGTCGCCCTGCCAGAAGCCCCACAGTTCATGTCCGCCAACCGGATTGTCGGCCGGGTCGGACTGCGATGTGAGATTGGAGGGAGAATTTTCTCCGAAAGTATCGGGTGCTACGGGATTTGAATTGCCGGAACATCCGATTATTAATAAAACTGCCAGGATTATTAAGGTAGTGATGGTGGTAGACCTTGTCATTTTTGTGTTACCTGCTTGTAGGTGATGCGACGTGGACACGATTCATCGCGCGCACGCTAATGTAGATGCGGAATTCCTTAAACCTTATATGAGGAATGTATGTATTATGCTATCAAAACGGGAAGTGATTTTCAATGATAGTGGTTTATAGCATTTAACTAGTTTGAATAGAAGGGGCATTCGTCAACACCAATGCCCGGTAATATTTAGTAGTACCCTTCCAGGGCCCGGCAGTGATGGAGGGCTCCTCAGATTATCCGGTCATCCATTAATACTCATGCTTTTAAACATTCTTCCAGAGTTGTACATTCCCAGGGCCCGGCAGTCATGGAGGGCTCTTCCCCAACCGACCTGCTTACCCGCGGGCAGAACATACTGAACAAAATCCCCATTTCACTTGCATGTACATAAATTTAATGCTATACATTAACTATCAGCGCTTTTCGGTGAAAAGCGGGACTTGAAGTTCCGCTATTTTTTTCGCCTTTTTGGAAGTGAAACCGGCTATGCCGTCGCCGATCGCAGTAGATAGAATTGAAAAACTCGTTGAGGATTACCTTGAGCACCAGGGCTATGAGCTTGTAGATATACGCGTTAAGGGCTCGATCGGAAATCCGGTCCTCGAGATTTACTGCGATATCGAAGGCGGCATCACCGCTGAAGACTGCGGGAAGATATCCCGCTCTCTCAGGTTTCGATTGATAGCCGAGGGATATCTGGACGACAGTATCGGATTGATCGTTAGTTCGCCCGGACTTGACCGGATTATCAAGAAAGACCGGGATTTTCAGCGGTTCATCGGTAAAAAAGTCACAGTGTGGCTGCATGAGAAAATAGGCGACCGAAAGAAAATCTCCGGTGTTCTGGCAGGCTATGATAATGGCACCATAAACCTGGCTGAGACAGAAGAAGGGCATGTGGCGTTATCATTCGGCTTATGGAAAGAAGTAAGGCTGGTGCCGGAGTATCCGGACGGGTTTAAGTAATCCGGGGTGTTGTGTCGATACTAATATATTAGATTGAATGACATAGAATTAGAATTCTGTTATTATTATACGGTTCGGCATTTTTCCGGTTAATTCGGTAGAAAATTCACGAACCGGAAAGTCGGAGGTCGAAATTGCATTTCACCGACCTGGAATATGCAATAGAGCTGATAATCAGAGAACGCGGTGTCCCACAGGATGTTGTGGTCGACGCACTTGAAGCTGCCCTGGTATCAGCTTACAGAAAAGAGCATGGCAAGGAGATCCAGCCAAGGATTATCCTTAAACCCGATGGCGGGAAAATGGACATCCACCTGCTCAGGCAGGTCGTCAAGGAAATGGACGATCCTGACACCGAGATTTCCCTGGATGAAGCCAAGACTATCGATCCGGAAGCCGGGTACGACGATTTTGTCGAGTGCGACGGATCGGGTCTCGATCTGGAATTCGGGCGAATTGCCGCGCAGGCTGCCAAACAGGTAGTCATGCAGCGTATCAAGGAAGCCGAGAGAGATCTTGTCTACCAGGAATTTCTCGGACGCGAGGGCGAGCTCATTACAGGAAAGATCCGGCGCCGTGAAAAGGGCCAGGTTTATGTTGAGCTTGACAAGGCGGAAGGATTAATACCGCCCTCGGAGCAGCTTAGAAACGAACGCTATGTGCCGCGCTCTACCATAAAAGCCATGATCCTCGAAGTTAAACAGACTCCCAAGGGTCCGAGGATCATTCTTTCGAGGGCGCATCCGGATTTCGTCAGGCGGCTGTTTGAACTCGAAGTCCCCGAAATTTTAGAGGGAACTGTCGAGGTTGTTAGAATAGCGCGCGACGCTGGATTCCGCACCAAGATGGCTGTCTACTCGAACTCAAACGAGGTAGACCCTGTAGGCGCCTGTGTCGGATCCAAGGGAAGCCGCGTACAGGCGGTCGTCAACGAATTGAAGGGTGAAAATATCGATATCATTCACTGGACAGAAGATCCGTTCGACTTTATCGCGAACGCTCTCGCTCCAGCCAAGGTTTACTCTGTCGAGATTTTCGACGATGAGGAACGCGCGGAAGTAATTGTCCCGGAGGATCAGGCGTCGCTCGCAATCGGCACAAACGGGCAGAATGTCCGCCTTGCGATCAGGCTGACCGGATGGGATATCGATATCCGGAACGACAAGGAGCAGCTTGACCAGGAAATTAAGGCAAGGGCAGCCGACAGGGAAAAAGAAATCGAAGAATTGATGAATATGCCTGTAGGAGAACTCCCGTTGAGGAAGCCGGCCATCGACGGATTAACGGAAGCCGGATACAAAACTCTTGGCGACCTTATGTCCGAAGACCGCGCTACACTTCTAAGTGCAAAAGGATTTGGAGAGGCGGCATTATCAGAACTCGAGAAATACCTGAACCAGCACGGATTGTCTTACGAGACGTATGAAGAAGCGCAGCAGGCGGAAGCTGAAGCTAAGGCTGAAGCAGAGAAAGTAGCAATTGAAGAAGTGATCGAAGTTGAGGAAGAATCCGGAGAAGATGCGGAATCTTCCGAGGCTGTGGAAGTAAAAGCGGATGAAGTCGAGTCCGGAACGTAGATGCGCCGGATGCGGGGCAATTCGCGGGAAATCGGAACTGATCAGGATCGTCAGGCTTCCGGAATCCCACGGTCACGAAATTGTATTCGATCCGAAAATCAAATATCAGGGACGCAGTTTGTATTTCTGTCCCATGGAAAAATGTTTTGAAAAAGTTATGAGGCGGAAAGCGCCTGAAAAATTGATGAAAATCTCGTTACCGGCACATGTCCGGGACGAAGTAATAGACTTCCTGTCCAATGCGGAGAGTGCGCAATGACGTAACTTAGTGGAAACATCTCCAACCTGGACAGGAGCCGGAGGAACGTTCTAAAGAATGGTACGAATTCACGAATTGGCCGCCGAGCTCGAGGTCCCTTCAGCGAAGGTGATCGAATACCTCACTACATTAGGGGTGGACGCAAGTTCGCACATGAAAGTAGTGTCAGATGCCGAAGCTGAAAAGGTCCGAAACGCGTTGAGATCACGAGCTGTACGTGGCTCGACGGTTCGCGGTAAAAGGGATTTCCGGGTCAGGGATATCTCCACCACTTCCAAAAGCCCTTCTGTAAGGCCACGCCCGGATATGCCGAATAAGGACAGCAAGCGTGTCGTTACACGAAAAGTGATCAAGAAGGTTGTGCGACGGGTGCCGTCTTCACCAGACGCTGATCCCAGGGATAAACCCGAAAGAGCTCCATCCAGTCCCGAAAAGCAGGTACAGAATAAACCGGCACCTCCATCGATTGAAGACGCCAAGAAAGCTGTTGAAGAAGCCAAGGCTGATAAAACTCCGGTTCAGGCAACCGGAGAATTTATGCGTGACCAGCAGAAAACGGATCACAATCAGGCGAAATCCGGATCCGAATCCGGATCCAGATCCCGCCGTAGAAGAGATTCAGGCAGGTCGGATTCCCAGCAGAAAGGACAACGGTCCGGCGATTCATCGAGGAGATATGCCCCGGTAGGAAAATCTAATGACAGCACCACGACTGACCATAGAACGCCTCCCAGGCCTAAAATTCCTAAGATACCAACACCTAACGACTATTTGAAACCTAAAGAGCAGGACCTGACCTTGTCCATGGAGAAACTTGCCTCCGGTGGAATGCGCTCTGCGATAGATTCCAAAAAAGACAAGGTTGTCGGAAAAGGTGAACAGAGGGACGGCAAGAAGAAGCGCAGAAGAAAGATTATTACGGGTGCCAAGGGTACGGTTAAAAAATCCCCGACGGGCGGACGCGGGAAGCGCGCCAGGGAAACAATTGAGAGCCAGCTCGACCCTTCGACGACAATAAAGCGGAAGATCAGACGTGGCCGTGGAAGAGACCGGGATTCCTTGTTGGACAGGGGTCCTGCGAAACGGAAGATCCTGATCGAGGAGCATATGTCCATAAGGGACCTGTCAGCCCAGATGGGATTAAAATCATCGGAAATTATCACCTTCCTGATGCGAGAATTGGAGATATTCGCGACAATCAACCAGGTTGTTGACCAGGAGATCGCCGGACTCATCTGCGATCACTTTGAGTATGAATACGAGCTTAAAGAGATAAAGCTGATCGAGGATGTTCTTACACATGATGTGGACACTCCCGATCAACTCGTGGTCCGTCCTCCGGTTGTTACGGTACTTGGCCATGTCGACCATGGTAAAACCAAACTGCTGGACGCAATTCGGGGAACGGATGTTGTCGCAACAGAAGCTGGTGGCATTACGCAGAAGATCGGTGCTTTCAAGATTGAGCACACTACCAAGGACGGCCAGACCAGGGAAGTTACATTTATCGATACGCCTGGTCACGCAGCCTTTACCGCAATGAGGGCAAGAGGAGCTCAGGTCACCGATGTAGCCATTCTTGTGGTGGCTGCAAACGATGGTGTCATGCCTCAGACGATTGAAGCTATAGACCACGCCAAGAGCGCGGGGGTCGAGATAGTAGTCGCAATTAATAAAATCGACCTGCCTGACGCCAACCCTGACAGGGTTAAGCAGCAACTTGCGGAATACCAGCTTGTTCCGGAAGAATGGGGCGGAGAGACAATTATGGTTCCGATCAGCGCGAAGCAGAAGATCGGAATCGAGGATCTGCTCGAAAACGTCCTTACGGTAACCGAAGTGCTCGAACTCAAGGGCAATCCCGACGCGATGGCGGAAGGATACATTATCGAGGCGCGGCTGGATAAGGGCCGTGGCGCGCTTGCGACAGTTCTGGTCCAGCGTGGAACGCTGGACGTAGGCGACTATGTTGTCGCGGGAAGATCGTGGGGTCGTGTACGACAGATGACAGATGAAGACGGGACCTCTATTGAGCATGCCGGTCCATCAACCCCCGTTCTGATTTCCGGGCTCAACAATGTTCCTGCAGCCGGAGATAAACTGAACGAGCTTCGCGATGAAAAAACGGCGAAGGATATTTTCGACAACCGCGAGATGGATCACAGGCAGGGTCGGCTTGCCATGGTGAACACCATCAGCCTCGAAGATTTCTACTCCAAGATGACCAAGGGAGAAACAAAAGAGCTGAACATAATCCTGAAGGGTGACCTGCAGGGTTCAATAGAAGCAATACGATCGCAGCTTGAACAGCTGTCGACCGACGAGGTCGCGGTCAGTTTCATCCATACGGCGGTCGGAAATATAACGGATTCGGACGTCATGCTTGCGATAGCATCGAAAGCGATTATTATCGGATTCAATGTGGTGGCGAGTCCCGAGATCAGGAAACAGGCTTCCATGGAAGGAATCGATATCCGTACCTACAATATAATTTACAAGGTTGTAGAGGATATCCATGCCGCTCTCGAAGGCCTGCTGGAACCTGAATACAAGGAAGTCATCCTCGGTGCAGCCGAGGTGAAGGCGATATTCAAGAAGACCGGAAAGATGGTAATCGCCGGGCTTAACGTAAACGAAGGAAAATTGACCAGGGGCGCCGACATCAGGATCTATCGCGACAGCGAGGTCATACATAAGCAGGTTCTTTCAAACCTGCGGCATTTTGACAAGGATGTGCGTGAGATCGATTCCGGCAAGGAATGCGGAATCATGCTCGAAGGATTTAACGACCTTCAGGAAGGCGATAAGGTCGTAGCATATGAGACCATCAAGGTGCTGAGAACCTTGACATCGAAATCGTCTCAGGAATAAAGTTCTAATTTTTCAGACACGGGGATTTCGTAAGATGATAGTGGGGCTTCTTTCACTGGACCTGCATTTGCCCGGTTGCGATACTCTTAAAGAGAAGCGCCACAGGCTGAAGGGCGTGATCGAGCGGGTAAGGACGAAGTTCAACGTGTCGATCAGCGAAGTTGGGCACCAGGATCTGCACCAGTCGGCCGGGATCGCGGTAGCGATGGTTAACGCGGAACGTGCCCTGATTGAAAAAGTATTTGAGAAAGTCGAAGGATTCTTTGCGAATGGAAACGGGCTTGAAATTACAAGCCAGAGTATAGAGTGGTTTTGAAATGGCTGACGAGATCAGAATGAAAAAGATCGTTTCGTTCTTCCGCGAGGAGCTTAACCGGCTCGTGACGACAGAATTCAGCGATCCGGTTTTTGACAATGCCTTTGTCTCCTTTCCGGAGATCAAGGTGAGCAGGGATATGTCGGTTGCTCATGTTAACGTCAGTGTACTGGGTGACGATGAACTGCGAGAAAAAATTGTGGAAATTCTAAATGGCTCAAGTGTGTTTATACGAGGCGAAATCCGGAAAATATCCTCCCTGAGAAAAATTCCATCGTTTGTATTTCATGCAGACAAGTCTATAGAAACCGCCGCTATGATTGACGGCATTATCAGTAATCTCGAGATTCCACCGGATGAAGAACCAGCAGAGGAAACGGACT
>DASWIV010000390.1:0-21113 GCA_036397475.1 bacterium | reverse complement strand
TTGCTCAGAAGGACACTGAGGATATAACCCTCGAACATTTTAGCGGCTGCCATGAGGTCCTGATTGACCCCGTTTTCGGTGGAATCAGATTGGCTACTGGTCTGGAAGCTGTTAGTCCTCTGCCAATCAACTGTTGAAGCGTAATTCGGCGCAATATTCTGCTCTTCCATGCGGCTGTTAAGCAGATCATTGAAAAAGATATCTCTGTTGCCACCGTAGTTGATGCTGCGCTGGAGGTCATTGATAGGCGGAAGAGGGACAAGCCTTTGGGCAATGTCGGGATTTATGACATTGGTCATATTAGATTTTTCGGCAGAGTAAAGAAAAAATTGAGACTCGATGATTTTTTATATCAGAATTTTAATAGCTTTTTGCGTTTTCAATAACCTTCTGTCCACCCATATAGTCCACCAGGACCTCCGGAACATTCAACCCACCATCTTCTCGCTGGTAATGTTCGAGAATAGAGACCATCAGACGGCTTGTCGCGAGAGCGGAGCCGTTTAGGGTATGGAGGAATTCGGGCTTTTTTGAATCTTTCGGACGATATCGAATATTCGCGCGACGTGCCTGGTAATCGGTGCAGTTTGAGATGCTGGATACTTCACTGAATGCGTGCTGGCCGGGAAGCCAGACCTCGACGTCATAGGTGCATGCCGACTGCTGTGCCAGGTCGCCGGCAGCGAGTAATGTTGTCCTGTAGGTAAGTCCGAGAGCTTCGACAAGTTCCTCGGCATACCTGGTCATATTTTGAAGTTCCTGTTCGCTGTCAGCAGGTGATACGAAAGTGAAGATCTCAACCTTATGGAACTGGTGAAGGCGAATCAATCCACGTTCTTCCTTGCCATATGTGCCCGCTTCACGTCTGAAGCATGGAGTGAAGCTTGCTGCCCTGAAAGGGAGAAACTCCCCGGGAAGAATTTCGTCTCGATAAAGATTTAACAGGGGAACTTCACTTGTCGGGATCAGTACCAGTCTGTCTTTTTCGACTTCGTACGCCTGCTCCCGAAATTTCGGGAATTGTCCGGAGGCGTACATGCTGTCCGCGTTCACAACATATGGCGGAATGATTAATTCACGTGCGGATGCCACTGCCCTGTCGATAAGAAATTTTACAAGTGCCCATTCCAGGTGCGCCAGGCTGCCGCGATACATCGGCCAGTTACTTCCGGTCATTTTCGATGCACGTGGGAAGTCGAGGCCGCCACCGGGGGCAAGGTTGTCGGCAACTTCGATATGGTTTTTGAACTCAAAATTCCAGTTTTCCGGGTCAACCGGATCGCCCCATTCCTTAACTGCCTTGTTTCCCGACTTGTCAGGGACCATGGGTGTAGGGTCGAGGGGGATATTTGGAAGTACTTCTATCCTCGCAGTCAGTTCCGTCTCGATTTCTCCGAGAGAAGAGTCCAGTACATTAATTTTTATGCCAAGGTCATCGACCCTCGCCATTACGTGAGAAGCGTCCTCACCGGACGATTTCAGCTTGCCGATTTCCTTGCTGATATTCTTCTTTTCTGCCTTGAGCGACTCAACCTCGGTTATTGTCGAACGTCTACGGGAATCCAGTTCTTCAAGCAGAGACAGGTCGATTTCCGGGTTGCGTGACTTGAGCCGGGCTGAAACTTCATCGAAATTCGCAAGGATATATTTTATGTCGAGCATTTTACTGAGCCTGTTAATTGGAGTTAATGTACGCGGTCCAAGTATATGATTGGGGCTGTACTTGTCAATTCTTTTTATGACAAAAGGGCGATTAATGGCGGATTCCGTTGCTATAAAGCGCCTTAATGCGATACAATAAAGTGTTCTATCCTGAATGGAGGTGCGCGAAATGTTGCGCAACCATTTCACATACGTATTCGCAGTTTTCTGCTTTATCCTAATAACCGGATGCTCAGGCGGAGGCAATCCAGTAGTTCCCGGCGGGTCGGAAGACGGTTCCGGTCTTGATCCGGGTCTCCGTGGCAATTCAACATCCGACTGGGGGAACGGACACAACCTGCTTGCACTGGTGGATGTACAGCTTGATGTTGATAACCGGGAAGTACAAATCATTCCTAAGCGAACATCGCTTAATCACCTGAACCTGATTCAGTTGCTTCCCATTTACTGCAAGCCGATATCCAAGTGCCTGAATTTTGTCATTCAGGATGTGGACTTTGATAATTTTACGGTTACGCTTGATGTGGTCGTCAATCATCCGATTCCCGACGCGTATACGGATGTCTACGATATGAGAGGGATAGGAATTTTTAAGGGAATTTACGATCCGGGATTTACCGGGGGGTCTGTAGCGACACAGATACTGAACGCCGATGGATATACCACGCATTACGATGAAGGTGGAGCATTCGATGCGGGATTGAATCCGTACATTGCTTTCAATAAGGACCAGCCTAACAGAATATTCGCGCACTCTACGCAGTCAGTAGAAACTTTTTATGCGGAATTTCCTTCATTCGAGCCTGAAGATTCGAGTTTTTCATACGCGCTGGATGCAACCTGGTCAGATCCGCTTGCATACGATCCGGGAAATTTGTTGACCGACCCAAACCAAGCGGAGCCATACAAGGTTAAAATTCTTTATATCGATCCGATGGCAGACCAGTTCCTTGCGGAAGCCACAGCGGTTGTTGAGGTCTACGACTGGCAGGGAAATCCGGGCGGGGTCGAATTCGAAGCGCCGGACCTTTACGGAGGCGGCCTGGAAATGCACCAGGTCATGGGCGACGGCGAAAGGTTCCTGTATTACCTGAATATATTTAATGACGATGTTCCCGGGACAGGGAGCTTTCCCACTCTCGCCAGAGGTTACGATGAATTTGAAACTCAACCGGATCTGATCAATCCGGGTATTGATATGGAACTTGCAAATTATGCACTCGGGAAAGACCTGCCTGGATTGGTGCTTGTCTACGATCCGAATGTTAACCAGGCTCCGGTAGCCAGCATTGTAGCCGATGAGTTGATAATCGAGGCGGGCTACTCGGTTGAATTCGACGCTTCAGGCTCATACGATCCTGAAGATGGTACGGTAAGCAGCTATATATGGGATCTTGATGGCGACTGGCTGTTTGACGATGGTGATACCGAGACGGTACTCCACCAGTATCTCACTCCGGGATTGTACGCCGCGAACGTGATGGTCACCGATATGGGTGGATTAACGGATATCCTTGACGACCCGATCGCGATATCTGTTGTGGAGTCCACGAATTTTCCTCCGACCGCGAGCGCTTTCGCGTCGAATCTGTCGCCCAATATCGGGCAGCAGATAACACTGGATGCCAGCGCATCGACAGATCCGGAGGATGGCAAGCCGATAAGCTGGGACTGGGACCTGGACAACGATGGAAAATACGATGATAAATCCGGTGAAGTAATTCAACACACCTTTTTAAGCGCCGGGACATTTTTTGTTGATGTCCAGGTTAAGGACACCGGCGGGTTTTCGGATACGCTGAACACCAAGCTGGAGGTAGTTGTCGACGAGACCGGTAATATGCCTCCTGTTGCGCAGGCGTCAGCGGATAAAACCGAGTCGGTAGTTGGGGAAATGGTGACCTTTGACGGGTCTACATCGTTCGACCCGGATGGTGAAATACAGACATATGAATGGGATCTGAACGGGGACGGTTTATTTAACGAGGGATTTTCAGATCATGCCCAGTACATATACTGGGGACCGGGAGTTTACGATGTCGATCTCAGGGTTACAGATGCCGGAAGCTCTACAGATACACTCGATGAGAAACTTCATATCACTGTGACCGGCGAAAATAATCCACCGGTAGCAATCGCATCATCTGACAAATTCCTCGCGAAGGTTGGGGAAACGATAACTTTCGATGGAACCGACTCATTCGATCCTGAGGAAGGCGAACTGCATGTTTTCGAGTGGGATTTCGATGGCGATGGATTATACAACGACGGATTTTTCGATATAACTCCGTACCAGTACCTGGAAACAGGAGTGTACGAAGTTGATTTACGGGTATGTGACACACCCGGACTCTGCGACACATTAAACAACCCGATACTGATCCAGATTTATGAGGGTGACAACACTCCCCCGGTAGCTCACGCGGAAGCCAGTTCCACCTTCGGGTACGAAGGGGATACTATAACGTTCGATGGGTCGGGATCTTTCGACGCCGAAGATGGAGCACCGGCAAGCTGGTCATGGGACCTTGATGGCGATGGAGTATTCGGCGATTCGCCGTTTATTGTCGCCGATAAAACATATAATACCGCAAGCACATACATGGTCGATCTGAAGGTTACGGATAGCGAAGGTTTGTTCGATTTTCTGAATGAAAAGATCGAAGTGCTTATCGTACCCGTAGGAACGAATCTTCCCCCAGATGCGGACGGTCAGATCAACTGTACAACCCCATTTACCGGCCAGATAGTGAAATTCTCGGATTTCAGTTCCGACTTCGATGGAACTGTCGTTAAGTGGGAGTGGGACTTTGGCGAAGGAGACGGCTGGGAAGATTTTACCCCGACCATGGGGAACACGTTTCATACGTACGAAAACCAGGGCGTGTACAATGTCGACCTGAGAGTGACGGACGATCTCGATAAAACAGATACTCTGGATAACAAGATAACGGTGTTTGTAACACTGCCCGAATTCACTCCGCCGGACACCGCGCCTCAGTGCACGGTAACCAAGAATTTCACCTACACCATTTCGCAGCCTACACCATTCGCGAACACAAGTGTCGATAATCGCGACCTCGCGTATCTTCCGGATGGCAGGTACCTTATGGTGGCCGCAGATTCACTTTACATGGTGAATCCGCCAGCAGACCTTAATCCTAACCCATTATTGTTCGGAGCCGGCTGGGTAAGATCAATAGATTCATCGGGAAGCAATACCATAGCGTTAAGCAACCTTGAAGACGGCAGCGTCAAAGTATACTCAGTGTCATCAGGTGAAACTCCAACTTTGACACTGGTGAAAGATATACAGACAGGCGGGCCTGTGGATTGTGTTGCATTTGACGATAATGACGATCTCTGGGTTATGACCCAGGGTGAATTACGGAATTATGCAAAACCGACATTCGTGAAAAACTCATGCAATACTTATATTATTCCGGATATTTATTCGTACGGTGATCCGACCGACATGGCGTTTAACCTGTGGAACCGTTCATTCTATGTAGCGGTTGACGACGGGGCATTCGGAACAGTTGTCGAGATCGGATACCTTGGAGTAATTCAGGGGTCGGTATCGAATGTTCTTGGTGGTCCATCGAATTACTTCGATATTTTAATTGACAAAAATGTCGTCGAAGGTGAAGAAGCGGGCTGCAGAATTCTGGTTGTAGGCGGCATAAGCGAAGCTCTTCTGACCAGGCTGGACGCTGACCTTAATATTTTGATTCAGTCCTCATATGGTTACTGGGGGATATCAGGGGCGGCATTGAGTCCTACTACCAACGAGGTTGTAGCACTTGAAGACTGCTGCTCGAGCTGGATAGATTTCCTGATTCCACCTGCTGACTGGAGCGATATAGGCGGGTAAAATCACAGCAGGAATTCGGAGGGCAATTTCAGTCCGGCATGGGATTAAAGTCCAGCCGGATAAGAGATGCTTTAAAAAGAGATAATATGAAATGGGATGTCATTTCTTGACAATATCAAAGGCATGGTTTATTATAATTTGGAATAGACTCCTGCCTGCTCGTATCCCGAAAATTACATTAGAGATGTTTTTAACGTTACCAGCGCGTGTGGTAGCTGTCTCAGTACACGGAGGTTATTATGCCATCTAGAGGTCTGTGCAATGCGTCGGCACTGGGCTTCGTATTAGTGCTTTTCCTGGTCGGTTGCGGAGGCGGCGGAAGTTCGCCATTGTCACCCGACATGAACCAGCCTGGAACCGGGTTGAACCTTACTCCCGATCAGCCCATTGATAGGGACCAGAATGGTCTGCCTGCAGGGTTTAACGACGACAGGTACATCTGGGGCATGTGGGACATGCATGTGAATGCAGATCACACTGCCATAGAAGCGGTTCCAATAAGGAGCGCCGCTTTCCATTTGAATATTGTCGGTTATCTTGAAAATCCGCCTGGAACCCAGTTGCTGCAGATAACAAACTTATCATTTTCACAGAATGATACGCTGCTTGTAGATATCCAGCTCAGGCACCCGTTCAGTGGCAGCAAATTCCTGACTGGATTCGATGTCAGGGGTATCGCTATTCTTCCTGCTCAGAGGCTGTTCCAGACCCAGCGAGATTTTTTCATTGGTACTCCCGAGCAGAAAACGGAGCAGTTGTATGCGTCGAGACAGCTGGTGAACGCCGACGGTTACACCACTTTGTGGAACCGCCATACGGCTAAACTCGTTCAGCATCCGAATATTTTAGGCTACATAATCGGCAGGCTTGCGACCAAGGATGAGGCATTCATCGAAGGCAACCTCCATGGATTTAAAGCCTTCTGGACCGATCCTCAGCGGCGAGTGTTCCAGGCCAACCAGGCGAATACTCGAACATATGAGTTTGATTTTCCTCCGGGACCGTTGTCATTCGCATACGCGGTGGATTGCTCATGGGAACCGCCGGATGTCACACCCGTAGTGGATGTCTGGGCTGATTTTCCTGCCAGCGCAAACTCTATGGAACCGTACCAGATGTCCGCGAGTATAATCTCAAATACATTAACAAGGACTACCGGACAGGCGACAATACAGTTTGAGATCTTCGACTGGCAGGACGCTCAGAATCTTTCCAGCGTCACGGTCGAAGCACCCGCTATATTCGGCGGTGTAATGAATGCCGGTCCTCCTATAGCTAGTAACCCACAGAGCGCGACTTATGAAGTCACGATCATGAATACAACCGGATCGGCTGTCACGGCAAATGGAGGAAGCGATTTCCTCGTGATTGCCGAAGATGCCGCGAACTCGATAGTGAACCCGGACCTGACCGCTTACCAGATTTTCAAAATTCCCGTTCAGGACGTACCGGGATTCTGGCGTGACAGGAATGGAGATGGCAGTTATGTGAACACGCCGATTGTGGCTCCGCTAATTCAGCCATCGACCCTGTCAGTAGGAATGCCGGACCTGGCGATAGTCAGTTATCCGCGACCGCAGTTCGATTTCTTCAATGGAGATCCTGAACTGTTGTTATTCGATGACGACGACAGCCGCTTTATCGTCCTCGACAGGGAATTGAATTCGACCGCGGTTAAATCAGGATACCCTTACCAGACACCACCGTCGTGGTTGAGATGGCCGCAAAGTATGGACACCACGCAGGATGGTTGGTATGGTGTTGGTTCGTCGAATGATGCCAATGTCGTTGCCAATTACAAGGTTAAACACCTGGTTAACATCTTCAAACAGGATGGCACCTACGGATTTTCCTGGTACACAGGATCGGATGATGGCGGACCAAACGCGTTCCTTGAGAGCGTAAGGGACGTCACAGCCGGATTTGGCAATAATTTGATTGATCCGATTATTGCGCAGTTCGCTTACGTTTCAGGAACACCTCCATCCATATGCTATGTGCTTGCGGTAGGTGATCCGTACGTCGAACCTGATTCACCAAATGTGTTCAGAACGAGTGTGCCAAGGTCGAACGCCGCGGGAGCACCGCAGGCAATCTGGTCGGGAGCACCGCGATTAAGATGCGCGATTGATTCAGACCCACCCGGACCGGGTAACCCGGGAGGATTATTACCGGGGCACTACGGGTACTACGTTCTGGAATCGGATCCCGGGGGCGGTACATCCGAACTTGAAGGATTCGATATCAACTTCCAGAATATTCCTACCGAAGCGGTGTGGAACCTGACTGATGCTGACATCACAACGGAGTTCCCAGGCGCTCATGTAGTTGATATCGAGGTGGTCCCGTCTCATTACAACGAGATCGAAATATTCCAGGGCAATACAGCCGATTACAACTGGCTGTGCGTGGTAATGATGGATAATACCCATTACTGGCTGGCGTTCTACGATCCGTTGAACCCGACCCCGGATAATCCGGGAAACAACCCGTTGAGGAGCATATACACCTCAAACCAGATACCCATTGTCGGCGGGGCAGTTCCTGTGGCGATGGATGTCGATCTACAGTATTTCGAAGTATATGTGCTGTGCAAGAACCCGGCAGGCGAGTTTTACATTACGCCATTCGAGTTCTTCTATTAAGTCGACTATTAATTAAGTTCGATAAACCCGTGTGTCCGTTGATAGTAATATGGTTACTGATACGGGCACACGGGTTAAGATAAAAAACCCGACCTCCGTAAAACTCGTATCCAACCTCTCAGGGGCACATTAGTCAGGAAACGGATCCGGGAGGTGTGTCTTGAAAGACACTTTCTATAAAAAGACCATCATACAGACAGGAATTACGATCATCATGGCAGCGATAATTTTCGCCGGATGCTCCGGCGGATCGAATCCTGTCGCTACAAATCCTGGTACGCCTGATCTCAGGCTTGGATCGGAATTTGATGACGCTCCCGGCCGCATAAGCTGGGGGTACTGGAACATCACTATCGATCCGGAGTCGATGACCGCGCAGGTTGTCCCGGACCGGGAAGCGCAGCTTCATTACAATGTCCTCCAGATGCTGGAAGGATGGGCGTGCGCCGATTGTGTTAATGTTCCAAAAATTGAATGGCTCGATCTGGAAACCCTGGCTGTCGATGTCAGTATTCGCCATCCGTATCCTCTGGACAGGCAGGACCTCACGGGACGGGATGTACGTGGAATCGCGATATTCGAAGGAAAGACTTTGTTCGCGGGCCATTTCACGGACGATCCCGATGGCAAGCCCCAGCCATTGTTTGCTTCAAGGACATTGCTTAATCCCGACGGTTACACCACCAAGTTCAACCGCTGGACAGCGGATGAAGGAACCGGATTGTTCGATTACAAACGCGGCAGGTTCACACCGGACAGCGAGGTCAATATCCAGGGCAATCTTCACGGATTCAAATATTTTTATACTAACGAGTACAAGCGATTATTCGCGCCGGGACAGACGGTAACGGAGACATACAATATAGCTGTTGAAAAATTCAAGCCATTCTCATTCGGGTATTCGATCGATGCATCATGGAGTTTTCCCCTTAACTGGCCGGTGACCAATCCTGTAGCGGATTTCAGCCTGTCGGCGAGCGCGCTTGAAGTATACGATATCTCGATGTCTATCGGCGATAATACACTCACCAGGCAGAGCGGTTCCGCCGATCTCACATTCGATCTTTTCGACCACCAGGGAATAGGTACAATTTCAACCATTGAAATTGAAGCTCCCGATCTTTTCCCGGGAATGCTGGCGCTTGATCCATCGACAATGAGCCAGCTCGACCTGGAGTCTGGCCGAATAACGACAACGATCTTTAACCTGCTCGGGAACGCGAAGACCGCCGATGGTGGAAGCGATATCCTGGTTGTAATAGAGGATATCGGCGCAAGCGTCTCTCCACAGGAACTTATCGCGTACGATATATTTACTCTTCCTGTCATCGATACGCTGCCTCAATGGCGTCCAAGGGATAACACATTCCTGTCCCGGCCATTTTCCGGACCACAGCCGCAATCGCCAAACCTGGATTTCACTGTGATATCGGATCCGCAAGCGCCATGGGCGATCGAACCGGGAGAATCGATGCTGGTATTCCTGAGTGATAACGACAGCAAGTATCTGGCATACGACAATGATCTCCAGGACTGGACTTACCTGTCAGGTTATCCGGCAGGTTCTGGAAGCTGGCTGAAGCCGACGAGAAGGATCGACGCCGCCACGACCGGTGCGTTCGGGGTCACGTCGTATTCGGATTACCCGCTTGGTGGCGGATACGCGATAGAGAACGCCACCAACATGCACCTGAATGGCGGACTTTATAACATCAGTTGGCACACCAGCAGCCTGAACGACCCGATCTCGCACCTGGAAAAGGCAGTCGATATGTCCGGAGGATTCGGAGACGCGACCGGTAATCCGTTATATTCGATTTATGTGCATGATTCGGCATCATCGTTATCAACACCGGGCTACCAGTCTATCCACAGGATTGCTGCGCCATATAACAATCCGGATAATGTCCTGAGGGCGTTCGTCCCTTTGATACCAGGACTTTCAGGCAACCTGCCACCGTACGGCGTAGCGAGTAACCTGCTTGTTGCAATGGGAATCGATGACGATCCGCCGGGTGTTATCAGCCCAACAACGGTTCACGTATATACCGGAGAAAACAGGCAGCTGGGACTTGGCGCGAATCAGACAGAAGTTGATATTTTTGAGGTGAACTTCACCAATCCTGTAGCTTTTAAACTGGTGAGAAATTTCCCGGCGACTTTCATGTGCAAATCAGTGCCGTCACCACTGGGGGATCAAGGGAGGCTCGTCGATATCGATGTCCTTCCAGCCGGAACGAACGCGGTATACCTTGGAAACGGCCAGCACGCAGAGCATAACTGGTTCGTGGTACTGGTTAACTACGATAACTGGCAGCACTGGTACGTCGAGATCTGGGATCCGCTGGATGAAGGCGGATTTGTGCTGGATTCATTAAAATATGTAATTCAACCGGTTGTGGGCAATGCCTACGCCATCGATGTCGATCCGGACAACTTCGAGATTTATGTGCTGCATGACGATGGTCCGTCGGGAACCGGCGCGCTCCAGGTTTCATGCTTCGAATTTATTTAAAGCGAACAAAAATAAGCATTAATTTCCCTGGCTGTTACCGGGGATTTTTTTTATATTTTGAGATTAACGAGTGTGTCCTGGTAAGAGGAAATTTCCGATTTGTCCGTGCCCTCAATGTAATACCGAAGGAGTGCGTCGGTGCCTGACGCCCTCAGGACAAACCAGAATTTTTCAAACTCCATTATCATGCCTTCGAGAAGATTGCCTTCACCGATTACATCGACACGTACAGGGCAGGGAAGCTCGACCGGGGATTCGCTCAATCGAGAATTCATGTCAGATTGAATATCTTCCATCGATTTTCCGGATGCCGCTTCCTGAGCAAGATTCATGAAGTAACCCATTATTTTGTCGCGGAGTTCAAATCCTTCTGATTCAGCGAGTGCGCGTTCGTCGCCATGCAGGCTTTCATCGTAGAGCCGGACATCCCGTCGGTTATAAAATTTATTTGTTATTTTATGAGTGCTGATGAGGTCGCAATAATATTCCGCGAAGGACAGGTTCCTGTTATAGAGCTCAGTCGCGAGGCAGAGAGCCATAAGTCCGAATTGCATTCCGTCTTTTTCCCGTAGCGCGATCATTCCTTTCGAGTGCGATTTGTTCCTCAGGAATTCAGTACCTCCATACACGGATCCGCCGGATTCTTCGCACATGATGAGTGACCTTGGATTGTCGCCGATAATAACCTTGTCTCCGATCGCGTCAATGAACGGCTCATTGGGATCTTTCCTGTTTTCAAGCCATTCGGAAAACGTTCCGATATGCTTGAACCCGACACGTACACGAGCCGATGGGATTCCGGCGGTTGCGGCTATTTCTTCAATGCTCCGCGATGTTGCCAGCGATAAAGTCACGAACCAGTCAAATTTATCGAGCATTCCGGTTTCTTTCAGGGAATTTATCCGGAACGCGGTAATCATGAAGAAAAGCTGGTTCGGAGTGAAATATACAATTGCCTTATCCGATCCATCGGCAGGTTCAACTTCAAGGCCTAATTCTTTTGCACGGCGGGCATTTTCAGATGGTGTGGTTGTCACAATATTGAACCTGTCGCCGTCCGGGTCCCACAGGACAATAATGTTCGATTCGCCGTTGAGCAGGATCTTCTGTGCACCGATATTTTTATATACCTGCGATTTACTTGGATCCGGGCCGAAATGTTCACCGTTCAATTCTCCGAGTCCATGATACCGGGAATTTTCATCGCCGAATATATAATGGACAATTCCGTCCGGACCTGTCGGGAATCCCATCCGGGGAAGAAGCCGTTCGGTTGTTGCTTTCATGGAGCCACCGACAGTACAGGCTGTGCAGCGGAATCCATTTTTTATTGCTGTTTCAATTTCACGACGGTCCTTGTCGGTAATTACAGTGTCCTGGTAATTAATATAGGCGTCGTCCACATCGAAGTCGCGAATTATCAGATCCGAATCCTCCCAGGGAGCCAGTTTAATTGTTTCGCGGTTGAAAACGATGTTCCTTACTTCAGCGATGACATCTTTCTCTTCCGCGACAAGCTGTTTGCCCGAACCATCCATTGGCTTCCATCCACCCTTGAAATAAGGCGAGTGGCTTGCGGTCATATTGTCGCCACTCTGATATTGCGAATAAAAAACCCCGAAGGATGAATACCAGATTGGCGTGGTCGTGGTATTTTTCCTGAGATGGACAGTAATGTTATAGGCAGCGTAGATTCTTGAGAGAATCGCTATGAATTCCTGTGTATGTGGACGCACTTCTCCGCCGACCATCACGTGAGATGGGTTCCCGTCGCCCGCTTTTCTGCTGAACACGCGTGCTTTGGCCTCACCGAGGATCGCGACGATCAGCGAATTGAATTTTACTTCAGGGTCATTAATATCGTCGGGATTAAGCTGGTCGCGATATCCTGCCGTCATGAGAGAGAAATTTTCCGCCCATGGCTCAAGGCTGTAAGCGGCGACAATTTCGTCGGTCAGGTGTATCTCATCCTGTTGTTTTGAGTAGGGATCTATTTTCAACATTACAGATTCCATTGTATTCAGGGTGATAATTTAATCTACTATTCCAAGGTTTTTAATAACTTCGATTGTCTCTTCGTACGAGTTTACCTGGATGGCCTCGACAGGACAATCGGTGTCGCCGGACCATGCTGCGATGTATTCATTGACAACAGCGTCGTTGCCTCCTTCAAAAAGGGCATCGCCGATAAATATTACTTTCTGGTAGCCGTCGTCGACAAGATTTCGTACTGACATTGATTTGTCTTTACCGGCGATTCCGATATCGAATGATGTTTGTCCGCCAAGGGTTATGTGGAGGTGTTTCTCGGCTACAATAATTTTCAGTTTGTCGTACAGATAAGCCATCATCCGTTTTCGATATCCGGTCTGCCTGTCGAACTCGACAAAAATTGCGCGATTTCGACGGGCTACATCATTTTCAACTTCTATCCTGCCGATCGGACATAAATTTATCATCGATCTGCGGTCGACAATGCGGTTTGGAAGTATCCTGATCGTATCGGGAAGCTGGAATTCATCCATGGCAAGCGTTTCCGAAAGTGCCGAGTTCAGGAAAGCGTAACGCTCATCTCCGAGATGATCCGTGAAGATAAACTCGTAGATTTTTTCCATCGATAATTCGTTTCGATAATCACAGCGGTAGCGGATTGCGCCATTGCTGATGTAGGCGTCGAACTGATTTCTGTATCCATGTTCGAACAGGGGCTCGAAAAATTGTTTGTTAAGGAGCTCGAGGTGGCTTCCCGCGACAACATTGAATGGCACATTTAATCTAGCGAGAATGTCTGCCATGGGTTTAGTTATGGGAAGCCGTGGAGGAGTAAGGGTGCTGTCGATATCGCAGGCAATTGCCAGTTTTATTGATTCAGTCATGGTGCATGAAGCCGATGAAACCTGTCATCGGTGGGTGTCTAAATTGCCAGAAGGGGTGGGGATTGTCAACAGGTCGCAATCAGAAAAACAAAGGTCACGACTCCAGCATGGATTGAGGAATATTTCTTATCTTTCTACCGACCACCGCAATGTAGTGAAGCGGATCACCGGCTACACTCAAACGGTGGCAGTATCGTTTGTAAGTCTGAATCTGCATCACTCCTGATCGGGTAATGCGATGGATCAGGCGGCTGAAACCGGTTTCATCAATATCCTTGAGGAAGTCTTCCTTTATATTGAAAGCGATCCATCCGTCCGTCTGAATGAGATTGTACGAGTTGTAGAATGCCAGAGGCGGGATATCGCCATAGCCGAGCGCGGCAACTGCGGTCATCGTATTGATTGCCAGCCTCCTTTGTCTGCTTTAAAAAAAAATCTGATGTTCCATCCTCCCAGAATTCAATCGCTAAAGCAATGATGATTAATATATATACAATTATTAGGGGATATGGATACGAGCAGTATCGACAAGGATACGCAGGCTACCCTGTGCCTGGCTGTCGATGCTGACCATTCCGATCCGATCTCACAGGACTTTGATTTGACCATCGCTGACAGAGGGACCTCTGTATTGTTCGTTAACCAGATCCTGGGTCCGGAGGAAATTCCTGAGGATCAGGACGCGACATACACGGTCGAAGCGGATGGAACGGAATACCCGCTGTACAAGTGGTATATCGATCCGGAAGAAGCTTTATCAACCACATCAGGTTAAATGTATATTCGTCGCAGCACACGTTTGATGAAAAGGGGTATGGACCGGTAAAACCGGCGAATAACCTGAACCAGGTATCATCATTCAGGATCCTGGACCATTCGTTGATTGACGCTGGTACTTTGTCGGAAGAGTTCGGTACCAGCTGGGAATCATTTTCCGGTATGTATAACGATTGGGGCGATCTGGATTTTCGGATCTTTCACGATCTTATTCCATTACCTGATGGGCGAACTATCGCGGCAGCGTCCGTATACGACGATGTACCTGTATGTGCCTGGGATGGGGAAAGCTCCGTATGACTCATTTACCCTGCCAGACCCCATAGTGGATATAAGAAATGGGGAAGAATATACAATTATTTTTTCCCACAAGCAGATTTACTTATTCAATCACATCTGAGAACCGGCTTTTTAACTGTATCAAATCAGGTATTTGCGCCTGACAGTCTCGAGCTGGTCAATGCCGAATTCTGCATCGGCTTTTGTCTCCTCATCCTGCATCTGCCCTTTGAATGTGGTGATGGCCTGCTCATACTTATCTTTACCCTCGTCATTGCCATTTTTCCATTTCGCGAGGCCTATATAACCCATGCCGAGAACGATCCCGACAGAATGATCTGAAGCAAGTTCGTTGACCGGGGAATCGAGACCCGCGTCTTTACACGCTGCTTCGAACGACTTCTCCCAGCTTTCGACCGCGCCGGGTGCGTCTCCAAGCGACAACTGGTGCATACCCTTGCCCCAGTAATCTATTGAAAGTGCACGCGGTTGATTTCCAAGTTTTTCAGCTAAGTGTAAGCAATCGTTAGCAGCCTGGAGGCCGCGTTTGAAATGGGATTCATTACGTACTTTTTCATCTCCGGGCCAGCAGTCGGCCAGGTCTGCGCAAAGATTGTATGAAAGCACGTGTGCGCCATGGATTCGCTTATTTTTTGTTTCATCGTCTGGTGCCGATTTCGCCTGACGTTTAATTTCCTCCAGGCCGGCATCGACTATATCGATATACGCGTCGAAGTTTTTGCCTTCCCATTCCTGGAAGACAAGACCCTGTCGCGCGAATATGAACAGTACGCGTTTTTCGAGGTCATCATCAAACGAGTTAATGTACTCAATCACATCTCCGGAACCGCCGTTTTCGAGTTTTGATTTTAAGGTGTCCCAGTGCGAAAAGAAAAAATCTTTTTGTTCCTGAAAAGTTTCCATCATTGTTCCTCCAGATTTCCAAGAATGGTATTTAACCGGATAAAAATAATGATTGCAATATTTTTGCGCTCTTAAAGTATGCGTTTATTATTTTACCAATGTTAACTAAATTAAGTTATAATAAGATCCTCATTTTAACTGGAGCAGATTATGAAGAAACTATTGTATGCATTTCTGGCTTTGATTCTCCCTGGAACTATTATTAATTCATGTTCGTCGGGACCAGTGATACCGGAATCCATGCCGGAAATTATATTTACTCAATCCGATAATTCATCCTGGAATAGTTCTCACTATCTCTGGGGATATTTCGTTGGCTATGTCGACCTGGAGCAGGGGGAATATGAGCTTGTGCCTGTCAGGAGTATCGATACGCATTTCAATGTGCTCGGATTCCTGGAATTTGCGCCTTGTTCCGACTGTGTCCAGATCTCGGGTGTGGACATAACTCCTGATGGCGACCTGCTCGCCGATTTCACAATTACCCATCCTTTCCAGAATATGGCGTTTTCCGGTTTCGATGTCCGGGGAATTCTAATGTTCGACGGCAGCGCTGAATTTCCTGTTGCCGGAGTGACAGCGTCGGACAGCAATGCCGGAGATGGTGAAGTGATAAATGCCGATGGATATACCGCACTATATAATTTCACGACAACAGGTGCGGGTCCTAATGGACTACAGGGATATCTTGAGGGGAAAATAGCGACTTCAACCGATCCCGACGCAACCATAAACGGCTATAAGCGATTTGTAACACCCGATATTTTAAATAACAGAAACGCTTTTTACGCTGGCGATGAAATTACCGCCCAGTACGAAGTATCACTGCCAGGTGGACCGCTGGTGTTTGGCTACGCAGTCGATGCAAGCTGGGTGCCCCCGACGACTACACCAGTGACAAACCCGTCCGCCGATTTTCCTGCTGAGGCAAATTCAGTGGAAGCGTGGAGGCTTGATGTCGAGGTCAGCGCGAACACATTAACTGAAGGCGGCGGATCGGCCAATTTGAAAATCAGAATTTTCGACTATGACGGACCGGATAGTTACAAGGTTCCTGTCGTTGAATGTCCATATTTGTTCGACGGTCAGGCGGTTGCGACACAGGTATCGGTCAATGATAAATTCGCGGATTATGTCGCATTTATTTCAAACAGCAATAATGCGGGTCCGGGAACGTATAAATTCCTGGTCAGGGTAAAGGAAACCGCTGCCGATTCTGCCCCGCCACACCTGGATTTGACCGCATACCAGCTTATCAATATCGAAATTCCCGATTTTACAGGCTACGCTCCGGTTGCCATAGCATCGGTCAGCAATCCGAATCCGTCAGCAGGAGAATTACTTGCATTCGATGGAACCGATTCAATCGATACCGATAACAACGGGCAGTCGATTGTTTTGTATGAATGGGATATCGATGGGGACGGAACCTATGATGGGACAGGAGCATTATTCGAGTACACGTACCAGTATGGGGGAACGTATGATGTTCAATTGCGCGTAACAGATGACGAGGGCGAAAAGGATACGCTCGATCAGCCGCTGGCACTGGATGTCACCGAAGGCGGATGGGTGAAAACGTGGGGAAGTACTAACTGGGTTGAAACGTCCGTCATGACAATGGATACCGCCGATGATTCTGTATATATATTCGGAGACTTCAGGGGTACGGTCGATTTTGATCCAGGACCTATGGAATACAATTTATCCGCACCCAACAGCCGAACCTATCTTATCAAATTCGATAAAGTCGGAAATTTCGAGTGGGTGAGGGCCTGGGATGATGGTGATCCTATGCAGGAGCAGGCAGTGCTTGTAGATTCAATGAGCAATGTATATGTCTGCGGCAGTTTTTATGGGATGACGGATTTAAATCCGGGTCCGGGATCCGAGGAATATACAAGTGCTGGAACAGATGCGTATGTGGTTTCGTTTACGTCAGAAGGAGAGCATCGATGGACAAGAGTTTTAACAGGATCGAGTACCCAGGTATTCAGTTCTGCAGGAATATCACCGTCGGATGAAATCATCCTGGGTGGTTATGATGATCGATTCATAATGGACCTGGATCCGGGTCCGGGCACAGATACCTTCAATTCAGCAGGACCCCTTGATTGTATTGTGGTCAAACTGGATCAATCGGGAGATTATATGTGGGGATATGTATTTGGAGGAACCGGAGATGAATTTATATATGATTTGGCTGTCGATCAGTCCGGAAATGTAAATATAATCGGGGTTTTCGACAGTGGAATCATCGAGTTTAATCCGGGAGGTACATCGCACCAGCACTCAAACCTAGGATCCGATGACGCATATCTGCTGCAATTGACGTCATCGGGAAATTATTTCTGGTCCCGGACATGGGGTTCTGCGAGCGATGAAGATGTCAATTACGTGTCGGTATTTGCATCGGGAAGTATATTTGTAGCGGGAGCTTTTTCAGATACGGTAGATTTTGACCCTGGCGCAGGCACAGATGAACGTACCAATGCAGGCGGGAAAGATCCATTTCTGATGAAATTTGATGCAAGTGGGAATTACCAGTGGGTTCAATCGTGGGGGGGAACCGGTGGTGATGAACCGGCAGGTCTCCATGCTTCCGATAATGGAAAGGTATATATTCTTACAGAATACTACTCAAATGATGTTGATTTCGACCCGGGTCCCGATGTTCTGAACTTTCCAGCGTGGGGATCCGATGATATAGCAGTCAGTATATTCGATGCATCGGGGACTCTCGTCAATGCAGCTCATTATGGGAGCGATGATTCAGATGACTCCACTGGAATTATCACTGACTCACAGGAAAGAATTTATATCAGTGGCAATTGGTACCAGGGGGTAATGGATTTCGATCCGGGTCCTGATGAATATATTGTCATTCCAAAAAGCGCGAATGACGAAAGTTATCTCCTGAAACTGATGCCTGACTTATCATTCTGATATTTAATTTTGGTAAATGGGGCACGGACCAAAGTACGGAATTTTTTAAATATATTTAACCTGAATTAAATATATATAGTATAATTTCCGCTGACATTTTAAGAGGAGATAGTAATGAAGCTATCAATCATTGCGCTGACTGTTTATATATCCGTTTCTATTTTCATCCTGTCCTGTTCCGGAAGCGATGGAATAACACCTGGAGAGATTTCACCAGGTAACTCAGAAATTACGAGTTCTCAGAACTCAGGTTTCAACGCCGGGAATAAATATCTATGGGGATATTTTATACGCAAATTGGATCCCCAGACAGGAACGTTTGAACTTGTCCCGGTAAGGGAAATTTCCACTCATTTTAATGTACTTTAATTTCTCGAAAATGCTCCATGCTCCGATTGTGTGAGTATTACGGGTGCGGGAGTTACTCCTGACGGAAACATCCTTGCAGATTTCACGATCTCCCATCCGTTCGGTTCGATGAATTTCTCGGGTTTCGATGTATGGGGAATCATGATGTTCGATGGGAGCCATGATTTTCCTGTGGCAGGCGTGACTACTCCGGATATGGACTCTGGGGAAGGAGAGGTATTGAATGTGGACGGTTTCACGACATTATACAATTTCAGTACTGCAGGTGCGGGTCCGGGCGGATTACAGGGATATATCGATGGTGATATAGCTACAACGGAAATGCCTGATGCGACTCTGAACGGTTACAAGAGATTTGTTACATCTGACATTCTCAATAACAGGAATGCGTTTTACGCCGGCGATGAAATCACGGTACAGTACGAAGTTGCGCTTCCCGGAGGACCATGGTGTTCGGATATGCGGTTGCTGCTAACTGGGCGCCACCATCGACAACTCCGGTAACCAATCCGTCGGCTGATTTTTGGATGGTCCAGAGCCTGCATGAGCCGCAGTGTGGGCAACCGGTCTGATGGCCGCGACGCCGCATCCTGCTCAGGATGCGGGCACAATCCCTGTTCGTCATACCTTCGTGGCACAATGTCGCTTGTCCCATTCGTGTGTTCCTCCTGAGTAGTTGGTACTCTCGAAAAGCCCATTATACTCAGTCCCACGAGTTGGATAATTACGTAGAAAATTCATGCCTACTCTGCAAAAAAATCACTATCAAGCCGCTTAATATCATACTGAGATACAGTAGTAACTCCTAAGTTATGATCAATCATGAATTCAGCTAACTGATCACCATCTATAAGAATCATCTTATTCTCTAAATTAGCTGCAAAATCAACAGCCTCTTGAGTAAATTCACTTGTAGTGATATACACTCCCTTTTTTGCTCTTTTGCCCTGAAGAGCACCTGCAAATTTTTGTACTTCCGGCCTTGATACCTTATTTTCCCACTTTTTAGCCTGAATATATATTATATCCAGGCCCAGCTTGTCTTCCTTGATTATTCCATCAATCCCTTCATCACCGCTTCTCCCAATAGCTGCTCCTGCATCCTTTATGGACCCTCCATATCCCATTCTAACCAGCAGCATGACAACTAATTTTTCAAAAGCAAAAGGATCACAAGCCTTAACCTGATCGATAAGCTCTTCTTTGAGCTCATCTCTGAGATTTACATAAGCATCTTCCATTAATTCAACAGGTGATGAAAATTCAAAGGTAATATTATTTGATTCTGTTTTTTTAGTTTTTGAAGGCCTTCGGGTCCTAAATTCCACAAAGCTTGGAAACTGCGTTAGAAAAGGCGAATCAATACTGTCTGGATTTTTACGTATCACTTCTAATCCATCAGAAGTAATGTTGAAATGTGCTCGTTTTTTCGATTCAAGTAATCCAGCTTTTTTAAGGTATGTTATTGCCCATGATACTCTGTTATCAAAGGTTCTCTGAGTTCCACTCGGTAAAAGGTCATTTCTATCTACATCAGATAATGAAAATTTGTCGGCTAATTGTTCAGTAACCTCATGAGTCGAATGTTCATCTCTATCCCGGGCAATTTCCAGAATTGGCTTCATCAACTCTTGATAAGCTGGGACTGTCATATGATTGCTCCATAAAACCTATAATATATGATTTATGATAAAACCTGCTTGGAGAATTATACCGATTCGGAGTTGAAGCATCAATGCCGGCTGCCGCATACTAGCAAAGATTGTGAATGCCCCCCATGTCACCAAATCCCCCAAATCTATCCTGATAGTTAATGAGTGGACTCCTTCAATCCCCTTTCGCATAGCTGAGTGGAGAAATCAAATGTACCCCAGCATCGGCTACGCTACCCTGCCCTGGAATCGTCCGCATTTCATGCCGTCCACCCGTTGCAGGTCCATCCTCTATTCCTATATCTTTAAGTATACGACCGTTGCGGGTCAGGTAGGGAAATGAATTTTGTTTCCCTAAGGCAATGTCCAGGCCTTGTTATGGGTCATTGATTAGTGCGTAGCGGGAGGTTCGCGGTTCCGGCAAAAAATGCGTGATAGGAATCCCGCGCTCCGGCGTTTAGGATTGTGTGATGGTCCGCCATGGAGATCCGCGGTCCCGGATATTCCCGGGAAATGCGTGTACAGACCGGACACATCGTTTACAAAACGTTCGGGGACATGGTTTACACATTACAATGGAGTCCACCAAGAAAT
>DASWIV010000389.1:0-18665 GCA_036397475.1 bacterium | reverse complement strand
AACCAGCACAAGCCCGATTCCTGAAGGTACCGCAAATATACCTTATTCATATCCATTTACCTCTGACGCTGGCCATGGCTCTGTCAGATGGGGACTTGAGTCTGGAGACCTGCCACCATCACTTGTGTTGTCGCAGAATGGACTGCTCTCCGGTCCATTGAACGACCCTGGTGATGTCGGAACATGGAATTTCACTGTGATTGCCTGCGACTCCTGTCCATGTGGTCTGCAGTGCGACACATTGGATGTTGAACTCGTTATTAATCCGGGTGGGGGAGGATGCGCTCCACCTCCAAACGTTACCAGCGCTTCGGACGCACAGATTCCTGCCGGAATGTTTGTGGATTTCCTGTTTGAGGCATCTGACGGTGAAGGTCTGCTGACCTGGACATTGCAGTCCGCTCTCCCGCCACTTCCAGTCACAATTACTTTAAGTCCCGAGGGAATACTACTGGGCACAACGACAGCGGCAGACGCAGGAATTTACCAGCTTGGGGTTCAGGTCTGTGACGAATGCACCGATCCGGGTCCGCAATGCGTATTGACCGCTTTTAGTCTGGAACTTGTCGCCAGCGCCGGGTGCTCCAACCCCGCTCCGGTAATTACGGACGTGTCAGTTCCTGCTCCTGCCGCCGATAATTCGCCTTACTCCTATACAATGACCGCTACCGACGGAGATCTTCCGCTGCAGTGGTTCGCTACAGGATTGCCACCCGGAATTGTGATCGATAAATTCTCGGGTGAACTGTCAGGCGCGGTCGATCCGGCATCCGCGGGCACTTACACGATATTGATCGGATGCATAGATGCTTGCGGTAACCAACAGGCGGATTCGAAAGAATACGTCTGGGATGTTATTTAAATTACATTATTCAGATTAATTCGAGCGCCCCGACAACAGGGCGCTTTTTTTATACCTGACCTGTATTTTTTTCCGTACATCTCTCTGGTACAATCGCCCCCATGTCGGAAAAAGCAAAAGTCAGCGTGATCATCCCCCTCTACCGCGGGAAGGATTCGATCATGCCCTGTCTTCACTTCCTCAAGAAACAGGAAGGCGTGGACATCGAAATTATCCTGGTGGATAACGGTTGCCCACAGGACACAGGCATATGGGCGTCAAAATATCTCAGGGAAACCGCCAAGGACACAAACTGGAAATTGATCGACCTCCCACATAACGCAGGATTCGCGGCTGGCTCCAACGCCGCATACGCTCAGGCTACCGGAGACTTTATCTGCTTCATGAACCAGGATGTGCGGGTCGATTATGATTTCCTGAAAATTCTCATCGGCAGGCTTCAGGCACATCCTGACTGGTGCGGCGCCTGCGGAACCCTGTACAGGTGGAAGTCTGAGACAAACAATGGTGAACTTGAGATAGACAGTACCGGGCACGAAATATATCGCTCAAGGATTGTAAAAAATCGAGGTGTCGGATTAAAGGTGAGACACCGGAAAGATTTCATCTTTCGCGAAGGACCGGTCTTCGGCATGAGCGCGGCATGCTCGGTTTACAGGCGCGAAGCCCTTGAGCAGGTCCGGGAAGAAGAAGGCCCGTTTGATCCTGACTACTTTTCATATTTCGAAGATGTTGACCTTGACTATCGCATGAACCGTGCAGGATGGGTACATGGCTACGTCCCTGAGGCTGTCGGATTCCACGAACTTGCTGCCAGTGGAGGACGCAGGGAAATTCTTATCAAGATCCGGGCGTATGGCAACAGGCGACGGCTGCTCCTGAAACATGAGACATTCCAGTCCATGGACCCGGACCTTTTGCCGATCGTGGCTCAGGACGTAATCTCCATGTTCAGAACGCTTTTCACCGACCCCCTGGTCGCGATCTTCGGTCCCCTGGTATTTACCATGTCACTTCCATCCGTGATGAAACGGCGAAACAGGCTTGAGGAAAAACTGGGAGTCGACCGCAACTGGATATGGAAATGGATAAAACTGGATACTTTCAGGCTTCCCGGAAATTCGAGCAAGAGTGGTGTATTAGCTGATTAACGCGGATTATGACGTTCTGGGAAAATGTGGAAAATTCAGCGTAAAAATTGCCTGAAAAGTTACAATCCAATATAAGATAAAGTCGAATAGGTTATTAACGAGTTTTCCACAAATCAATTAACAAATGTGGAAAATTCATACTTTATGTATAACCTTCCATCCTTAACTTAGATTTGAATCATTACTTTAACCTGTTAATAGTTAACAGTTTCATTTATCCTACTTCCAAACTTCTAACATTGCAACCAACCATATGTGGATAATTTCCAGCTGTTATATATTCCTTATTTAAGCATCTGGTATCCTGCAGATTATCCCATATCTGTCGAAATAATTAACGGGGTGTTATGACCCTATTTTTTAAATGTTCGACAGGTTATTCAATCAACCGGCCCTCTATGCTCTCGAACGCGCTATGGACGCGTCGGCGGTTCGTGCCGAACTCATCGCGAACAATATCGCCAACGCTGATACGCCTAATTACAAGGCTGTCCGGATGCGTTTCGAAGAGTACCTCGAAAGAGAGATGGGCATATCGACACCCACTGGCGACCTCCCCCTGCAGCGAACCGACTCGCGGCATCTCCCCGGGAATGTCTCCTATGGGATCAACGGGCAGTTCATTAACGGAGCATTCGTCTATATCGACGATTCAACCACCTTCAGGCTCGACGGGAACAATGTCGATATCGATCATGAAACAGCCGAACAGGCGAAAAACGCGATCCAGTATTCTACACTTACCGAACTTGCGGGACGGCGTCTGAGCGCTCTGAGAACTGTTATTTCGGAGGGACGGAGGTAAGCCATGGCTCTTTACACGTCGCTTGACATAGCAGCCAGCGGATTGACCGCCCAGCGTCTCCGGATGGATGTCATCGCAGACAATATTGCCAATGCCTCCACAACCCGAACACCACAGGGAGGACCGTTCAGACGCAATCTCGCCATTTTCGCAGCCCGAACCGAACCCCCGGGATTTATGGGGCATATTTCAGGGTCCGGATGGCATGACTCTCCAATGCCCTATAACGGTGTCCGTGTGGTCGGAGTTGCCCAGGACCAGACACCATTCAAGATAGTCTACGACCCGGGACATCCCGACGCCGATGAGCATGGGGACGTGGCTTACCCGAATGTCGATCCCATCGTCGAGATGGTCGACCTGATCGAATCGAACAGGGCTTACGAGGCTAATCTCTCCATTTTCGAGACAACCAAGCAGCTTCTAATGAGAACCCTCACCATCGGACGATAAAAAATTCATGAATTAACCGAAAAATGTTGCCCTCCATTCAGGATATTAAAAATGCATTAAGTCTACGGTCCCACACCGGTGAAAATACGGTCGGGGTCGTTTGTGGCTTGTGCGCATGGTGGAAGATAGAAAATGAATGAAGTAAACGGCATCCAGCAGATCCTTTCCCCTCCGATGCCCTCGATGAAAATCGGGGACATTCCGGAAATCAGCGGCAAAGGAGAGAAATCGTTCTCTCAACTCCTGAGCGAATCTATCGCGAGGGTCGATGAGTTCGGTCAGGAAGCGTCAAAGCTCCAGATCGATCTCGCCCTTGGACGTCCTGTTGAACTTCACGAAGTCATGCTCGCATCGACAAAAGCCGGAATCGCGATGGAGCTTTTAATCGAGCTTCGGAACAAGCTGATCGAAGCGTACCAGGAGATCAGCAGGATGCCGGTCTAGGCATATAAACGAGCGTACGAATATAACCTGAATTTAGCCTACGGGGGCACAAATGGAAAATCAGAACCCGTCTTTTATAGACCAGCTGCGGTCGCTCTGGCTGCGCATGAACGCGAGCGAGCGGCTGATAATGGTATCGACAATAATTATTGCCGGTATCGCACTGGCTATCTGGGTCACCGCTGTACGCTCCCCGGCACAGGCTCTTCTTTATGGCGGACTCGATCCCGCCGACGCAGGCGAAGTTATCGCCGAGCTGCAATCCAGGAATATCGAATACGACGTAAAAAATGGCGGTGCGACCATCCTCGTCCCCGCGGACCAGGTCGATGAGCTCAGGATCACCCTCGCTTCATCGGGATTCACGCCGTCGGGCGTTACCGGCTATGAATTATTTGACTCAAACACGATCGGAATGAGTGATTTCATCCAGCGCAAGCAGGGAAACCGGGCGCTGGAGGGCGAAATTTCCCGTACCCTCATGAGCCTTGAGGAAATCAGCGCGGCAAGGGTTCACCTGACTATGTCGGAACCCACCCCCTTCATAGCAGAGCAGCAGGATAATGTAGCCAGCGTGGTTTTGAATGTACTTGCCGGACGGCGACTCTCGGATGAAAAAATCGGTGCGGTGAAAACGTTCGTCGCTGGCGCTATTGCTACCAACCCCGACAACGTAACGATCATCGACCAGAACATGAATCTCCTGACAGGTCCACAGGATTATTCATCGGCCGGACTCATGCCTGATCAGGAAGAGTTCAGGCGCAACTACGAACTCCAGCGTGCGAATGATATCCGGTCGCTCCTTGAACATACCTATGGCATGGGAAAGGTCGCGGTCAGTTTTACATGCGAGATGGATTTTGACCAGGTCTCAAGAGAAAGCATGACCTTCGAACCGCTTGAAGGTGTCGACCATGGTCCCAAGGTCAGCGAAGAGAGGACTGAACAGTCGGCATCGGGCGAAGGATATAACGCCGCCGCGGGGGTACCCGGTACTGAAAGCAATCTGCCTACCTACCCCGGTACGTCCGAACAGCCGTTTGAAACAGAATCGGCAACCGAAACCATAAATTACGAAACTTCATCAGTGCACGAGATGCGAACACAGGCACCGGGCTCGATCAAAAAAGCTACAGTCAGTGTTCTCATCGACAACACCGACAAAAATAATCCCAACTCGACACGCCTTATCGATCCTTCGGAAGAAGCGGAAGTAGAGAATCTTGTCTTATCCGCTGCGGGGCTCGATCCGACCAAGGGAGACACCATCACGGTTGCGTTCAGGCCATTCGATACTTCGGTTCAGGAGGACCTGGCATCGGCGAAAGCCGAACTTAACAAGCAGGCGATATGGGAAAATGTTACGAGATTCATCATCGTGTTCGCCGTACTGTTCATCCTCTGGTTCTTTGTCATCAATCCTCTCCGAAGGCCAATTCAGGGTGTAGCTGCCATAACGGGAGTGCAGATACCCGAGGAAGAATATGAGCCGATCGAGCTTCCTACCGGCGATCCCGAGGAACTCGAAAAGCTGCGTATACGCGAGGAAATTGAAAAGCTGATCAAGGAAGATCCAGCGTCGGCAGCAAAAGTTATAAAGACGTGGCTGCAGGAATAAGATAAAAACTGTCCTGATAGATAAATAAGACTTACAACATGGAATAATCTATATTCGCCGGCAGCAATGCCGGCGCTTTCAATTTTAGTTAATTAACCAACTGACTTACCCCAGCTGGTGAGCCCAAAGATTACATTGAGGATATGTATGGCAATACTTACAATATTGATACATTCGAACCTCCCCACGAATTAGTTGTAAAGAATCACTTGGGTGAGGAAATAATTAGCGTAAATATTCAATCTGATGAAGGCTGGAGATTGATTGATCAGACGTCAGCTGATCCATTTTTTATAACATGGGAGGGAGATTTTTATTGCGGGTATGCAACAGCACAAGGTCTGGTATTCACCAAATACACCCTCCAATTCAACAATCCCCCCATCCGCGTTATTAACACAATCACCCACATGCCCTACATCGGTTCGCTTCCAGCTTCAATCGAATTCGATGCAACCGGATGTTCCGATCCCGATCCCGGCGATTCAATCACTTACGAGTGGGACTTCGATGGCGATGGCATCTTCTCCGAACCTGTGGACGATGCCTAACCGGTCCCGACAACAATCCAATACACATTTACGACGAGCCGTATAATGGAACTGTCATCCTCTGCGTTACAGACACGCACCAGGAATTTTCAGTATGCACTGTCATCGTTGAAGTATTTGAGGAATAGGCAGATAATAATTTTCGGACTTTACAGCAATCCAGCTCTTTTGAAGGCCTCATCCCTGTGGCGGACGAAGTACATGTAATCGAATAACTCATCGAGCTTGTCCCCTATCCTGTCCTGCACTTCCTTTTCGCCGCGAAGCTCATCCCGGAAATCCGTCCTGTTCTCTATCGCCCTGTGTGCCGCTCCCTGCACGATCGGATACGCATCCTCCCGCTTCATCCCCGACTCCGCAAGCGCGAGCAGAATTCTCTGGCTGAACAGCGCTCCCTTTGTCCGCTCGAGATTCTCCATCATCCGCTCTTCATTGACCAAGAGATTTTCGATTATATTTACTATCTTCGGAGTCAGGTAATCTATGATGATGCACGAATCGGGGAAGATAACCCTCTCCACCGACGAATGCGAAATATCCCGCTCGTGCCATAGCGCCTGGTTTTCAAGCGCCGCGACAAGATTCCCACGAATGACCCGAGCCAGCCCGGAAATCCGTTCGCACGTCATCGGGTTTTTCTTGTGCGGCATCGCCGATGATCCTTTCTGTCCCTTCCCGAACGGCTCAGCCGCTTCTCCGACCTCGGTCCGCTGCAAATGCCGAATCTCGACAGCCATCTTATCGAATGTTCCCGCGATGATCGCAAGCGACGCCATGTACTCCGCGTAGCGGTCCCTCTGAATAACCTGGTTCGACACAACCGGCGAGTTCAATCCCAGAAATTCAAGCGCGTCCTTTTCCAATTCAGGATCGAGAAACGCGTAGGTGCCGACCACCCCGGAAATTTTTCCGACCATCATTGAAAATGTCGCGGATTTGAATCTCCTGATATTCCTCCGCATCTCGTCGTACCAGACGAGCAGCTTCAAACCGAAAGTTGTCGGTTCGGCATGGACCCCGTGCGTACGTCCGACACACAATGTGTCCTTATAATTCAACGCCTGCCTGCCGATCGCATCAGTGATCGATTCTAAATCTTCCAGAATAAATTCCGATGCGTCCTTTATCTGAAGAGCGAACGATGTATCCAGAACATCCGACGATGTCAGTCCCTTATGTATCCACCTGCTTGCCGGACCGACCTTTTCGGATATCGCTTCGATCAGCGAAACGGTTTCATGGTTCGTGGTCTTTTCTATCTCGTAAATTCTTTCAAGATCGAAATCCGCTTTCTCGAGAATTGTCTTTATATCTTCATCGGGAATTACACCCTGTTTGTGCCACGCCCTGCACGCCGCGATCTCGACCTCCATCTGCTTACGGAACCTGTACTCATCGCTCCAGATTTTTCCCATTCTCTTGGTTGTGTATCGCTCGATCATTTTGCGTCCCTGAATTAACGAATTTAAAAAGCCGGCTTGATTTCGCCGGCGCTTATTTTACCCTAATGCTTCCACAATCATCTTGTGCAGCATCCTGTATTCTATTTCCGAGTCCCTGAAAAACGCCCGTCCCAGTACAAATTTCTCACCGCTCCTCGAGCATCGGACAGTTATCCCCCCGCCCGGTTCCAGTGTCACACTTTTTCCGGTTGACCATAAATATCCGGTCAGCTCTTCCGAATTCGCGACCGCGTGAGGATTCAGCGGTTCTTTGATAATCTTATGAAGCTCATGGACCTTCCCACCCTCGACTTTCCTCATCAGACTGACACCGTCGGGATAATGGTTAAGGATGGTGCTGTCCAGAGCCCTCACGAGAAATAAATCGGAATCGGTGGTGGTACTTCCACCGTTATTTTTGAATTCATCGTCCATTGATAGATTATTTCACTTTTTTGATGACGTTTGCCATTTCGATGGCGACTTCGGCGGCTGAGAATCCCTTGTTCGAACCCTTGCCGCCCGCTCTCTCGACAGCCTGCTCGAGCGTGTCGGATGTTATTGTCCCGTATATTATCGGAATTCCTGTCTCGAGCGACCCCTGCGCGATGCCTTTTGTCATTTCAGACGCGATGTATTCGTTGTGCGATGTCGCTCCCCGAATTACAGCCGACAGTGCGATAACCGCGTCGTATTTTCCCGACGCGGCTGCTTTTTTGCATGCGAGCGGAATCTCAAACGACCCGGGTACGAGGACATGATCGATATCCTTGTTCTTGACCCCATGGCGCGTAAGTCCATCGATCGCGCCTTCGGCTAGTTTACCCGTGATCAGTTCGTTAAATCTCGACTGGACAAGCGCTATTTTCAGTCCGCTGCCATCGAGATGTCCTTCTATTTTATTGACCATATTTTCTCATTTCCCCCGTAAGGTGGTATTTCACCCCAACAATCCTATTTTAACGCTAAACAACAGCATTTTCACTATTCTGTCATCGGGACATGCCCGACAATCTTGATTCCGTAGCCTTCAATTCCAATATGCGCCTTCGGACTGTTGGTAATTACCTTGATGTCATGGTAGCCAAGGTCACGGATTATCTGTGCCCCCAGACCATAGGCGCGGAATGACATATCCTCGGGTAAAGTGTCGAGCCTTGTCTTGGGTATTTTTTCCTCGGACTCTTTCATTTCCACTAACTGTTCTATCATCCTCTGCCCGCGAAGCCGCGACCTGATATAGATGAACGCGCCTGAGCCGTTCTTCACTATAATATTCATGGCGGTGTCAATTTTATCAGGTTCACCCGGCGAAAGCGGTACGGCGAACAAATCGGAGAGCACATGCGCATTGTGTACCCTGACCAGCGCCGGTTCATTCGATTTTTTCAGTTTCTCCGGATCGCCATACACAAGAGCCAGATGCTGCTCCTCCCTTACAACACTTTCATACCCGATCGCGGTGAATTCGCCCCATTTCGTATGCACAAGAGATTCAACCGACCGCTTTATCAACTGCTCCGACCTTAGCCTGTGCGCGATCAGATCCTGTATTGTGTAAATGCGAACATCATGTTTTACAGCGTACTCGTTCAGGTCCGGAAGTCGCGCCATCGACCCGTCCTGATTTTTTATCTCACACAGAATTCCTGCCGGATGGAATCCCGCCAGGGTCATCAAATCTACAACCGCCTCTGTATGCCCGACTCTTTCAAGGACTCCACCCGACCTCGCGCGAATCGGACGCACATGGCCAGGACGCAGAAAATCATCCGGTACCGATTCAGGATCAGCTAGTTTTCGTATTGTGGCAGCCTGGTCGGCGGCACTGATGCCAGTCGATGTGCCGTGGGCCGCATCTACAGTCACAGTGAATGCTGTTCCATGCCTTTCGGTGTTCCTGTCAACCATCATGGATAGATTCAGGCTCTCAGCGACATTCGGCGCTACTGAAACACAGATCCATCCGCGAACATGGGTTTCATAAAAATTGATGACTTCAGCCGACGCGTTCTGCGCGGGAAAAACAAGGTCGCCCTCGTTCTCGCGATTGGCATCGTCGACAAGGATGATGAATTTCCCGTTCTTCAGATCCTCAATAGCCTGCGGGATTTCAGCAATCCGGTCGTAGACTTCGGAGCCAGCTTTTTCTGTTACGGACATTTCTTTTGAATTATAGACATTTGGGTAACCGTATGAAAGTGCCTATCGCCGTATGCCGATAAGTATCATCTTTGGAACCTGAGCCCAATCGTAAGATTGGCGCTAATGGTGCGGCTTCACCTGCGGTTATTGAATTTTTATGAGTGATTCAAGATCAGCACCAGGTTAACACATGGGCTTATCTGTTTAATTGAACAAGGTTGGCACCTGAGCCCATCCGTAAGGGTGGCGCTAATGGGAAATCTTTTAATAATTGCCAGAAATTTCAGGAAGTAAATATCAGCACCAGGTTAACTTTTGGACCTGCGCCCCTATCTCCAGAATATATCTTCCAATCCCGAACTGACATGTATTTCGTAATTCTCATCGAAAATTATCCCCTCGACCCCATCAGTCTCATTAACAAATTCAATCCCCCTGTCCGGACCCATCACCATTAGGGCATATGCGAAAATCGATGCCTGAAGTGGCGACTCTTGCGACACAATACAAGCCATTCTTACATTCCTTACCGGCTTTCCGTAGATAGGATCCACGACCTGGTGGTACTGCTCTCCCCTTTCAAAGAAATAATGTTCATCATCGTCAAGACACGATAAATACTGCCCTTCCCGCAGCCTGACATGCCCGACAGGAATCGTTATGGCATCCTCCCTGCCCGGTTCAAGGGGATAATTTATCTCGACCACATTTACTGCCGGATTCCCGCCGATAACCCCGTACGTCTGCCCCACACGCAAAAGGACATCAGATATTCCGTGTTCGATAAGACTTTTTGATACAAGCCCGTAACCCGCCCCGCTCCATGCAGGTCCCAGGCCGAATCTCGTATGCTGATTTTTTCTAAGGATTCTGCAATCTCCGGTAAGTTCGAGATTCGATATGTCCACATACCGAAGCGCGTCGGTAAGTTCATCCCGGCTTACATAGCGACCGCCATCCTTGAATTCATAAATGTCCCAGATGATCTGAAGTGCAGGATCGAATGCGTTATAGCACTCGTTTGAGTAATCGATTGCATCAGTCACGATATCGCACATATTTTTCAGGTCGATAATTTCTCCCGGTTCGGAGTCATTGAGTGCGCCAATAATGTCGCCCTCGACAGGATCGAGATTCCGGAACATCGAATTCGACTCTTGTCCGGCTTCATGGAAGGCGTTTTCATCAATACGTTGCCTGGCTCCGACCGTAATTTCAAATTCGAATTCACCATCGCCGAAGTAATATCTGCCGGGCTCCTTGGGACGGCAGGAGATGAGCGTGAGAAGGATGAGTATGGGGATGATTTTTTTCATTCGTTGGTTTGATTAGAAAGAACAGGGAAAGTAAACACTCCGTCACAACCAATTACTGTGTACATTATTTCCTCTTCGAGGTCATAGATCCCGATTGTGGTATTTCCTATGGTATAGGCATTAATTATAATGAATGTTATAAACCTGCCGTCATGGGATAATGCTGCAAAGTTAATGCCAGTGCCATCAGGTAGATCAAAATTTGAAGCACTGATTTCTGATACAACCCACTCGTCATCCTTCAATTCAGCTAATTTGACCACCGAATCATCGTCAACAACATCCATCCATGAAATACTCGAACCATCCTCTGTTATCGCGGGAAAATAACCCCAATTTGCAGGGAACCATTTTACAAGCTCAATGTTTACGTCATTCAATTTAAACAGACCTACACCTGTTTCCTCTTTGTCTTGATAAATCACATTACTTACCAGATAATTCCCACCACCGGATATTTGAGGCCAGTTATAAATAGTATTCGGCTCATCAGTTAGTCGCAACAATTTCCATTCTGCCTCTTTACCATCTCTTGTACCCAGAAATAAATCCCCGTATGTATTGTTTCCGAGAAATGTATGAAACAATATTTTATTCCCGTCGCTCGTTAAGGATGGCCATCTGTAAATGCGTGTGGGGGGGAATTCTGTCTGGATTGTTCCTGATAATCGATCCAGCAATACAATTTGTTGATCATTATTAGCAAAAAAATTTGTTGCGGCAATCGTCCGTCCGTCTGGTGATATCTTTAGATTTTGAAAACTGCCATTATCTAAAGTATGAAATTCCACATTGTAAATGTGTTCTCTAGTCAGCTTTATTGATGCAAGGTTTACTCCTTCACGACTTGGCTTAATCCCAATGCTATATTTATTATGCGTTTTTATATACTCCGGCAAGCCAAATATCAAAGTTAATCTATTTCCAGTTGATTTCCCTATTGTCTTAGGCACATTTGCATTACTCGAAAACGCGAGCACCCTGCCCTCCAGCGCTTCCCAGTCCCCTTCCGCTCCAGGTGGCCACGCTACCTCGATCGTCACCGACGTATCCAGCTTCGTCACATGCTTCCACGCCGCGTAGATTCCTCCACACACGACAAGCAGAATCACGGTGACTATGATTAGTGCCTTATTCATTACTCTCAAAATAGACTGTGATATTATACCGCCTGCGAAATTTTCGCGCCGACAATGTCCATTCAGGTCAAATCTCTAACCAAATCCTACGGCGACCGGGTCCTCCTCGACCGCGTTTCGCTTTACCTCACCAACGACGACCGAGTCGGACTCATCGGTCCCAACGGCTGCGGAAAATCCACCCTCATTAAAATTATTACCGGCGAAGAAGACTACGATTCAGGAACGCTTTCGATCCCCGGCGACAATTTCGCCATAGGCTACCTCGAACAATTTGCGGATATACGTCCCGATGCAACCCTCCTCGATGAAGCCCTGCGTGGCGCTGAGAAATTAAATTCAATCGAATCCAGAATGCGTGAACTGGAAGAATTGATGTCGTCGGGCAATAATGATGAACAGGACAAATTCGCAATTGAATACTCAAATCTCCTTGAGAAATTCGAATACTCGGGTGGTTACAGCTTTGAAACCGACGTCAAATCAATCCTTACGGGACTCGGATTCCGCGAATCCGACTGGACAAAACCGGCAGCCGCATTATCGGGAGGAGAACGTACCAGGCTTTCCCTGGCAAGGCTTCTGTCTGAAAAACGCGACTTTATCTTTCTCGACGAGCCCACCAACCACCTTGATTTAAACGCGATTGAATGGCTTGAATCGACCCTAAAATCATTCAAGGGCGGATACCTCATTGTCAGCCATGACCGCAGATTTCTCGATGCATCCTGCCCGGTCCTGTACGAAATCGAAGGCGGCACGCTTCGACGCTTCACCGGCGGTTATGAAGGCTACCTCAAACAGAAAGCTGAACTCCTCGAACGCGAAAGAAAAATGTACGAGTCGCAGCAGAAGGAGGTCGAGCAGCTTCGGAAATTTATCGCGCGATGGTCTAAGGACAAGATCAAAGCCAGCATGGCGATGAGCCGACAGAAACGCCTCGACAAGATCCTTGATAACGCGGTGGAAGTCTCGAAACGCGATAAAGCCGGGATGAACGTAATTTTCCAGCAGTCAGTGAAATCGTGGGAGGAAGTGATCTCTGTCTCAGATCTGTCCAAAAGCTTTGATCGGAATAAATTATTCAATGACGTCAGCTTCAAGGTGAGTTCAGGCGACCATCTCGCGGTGATCGGACGTAACGGTTCCGGCAAAACCACACTATTGAGAATCATGATCGGACAGGTGAAGCAGGATTCCGGCGAAGTCTGGTGGGGCGAAAGAACTGTTTGGGGATATTTTTCCCAGAGGATGGAAGAGCTCAACCACAATAACAATGTTTTCGACGAACTGATCCGGCTCGGGAGAAATATTTCAGGGCAGGACGCGAGAAATCTGCTGGGTCGATTTTTATTTTCAGGCGACGATATTGAGAAAAAAGTCGGGGAATTATCCGGTGGCGAAAGAAGCAAATTAATGTTCGCGGTCCTGCTTACACGTAAACCGAACTGCATGATCCTCGATGAACCCACCAACCATCTCGACCTTCCCAGCCGGGAAATTCTCGAGGAGGCCCTTGAAGAATACGACGGCACGCTGTTGTTCGTTAGCCACGACCGCGCGTTCATCGACAGGCTTGCCACTCACACGCTGGAATTATCCGAAAGTGGCGCAAAGCATTACCACGGCAATTATTCGGATGTCCTCTACCGCCAGAAACAGGAAAAAGCGGATCGAATCGAGGAGCAGGAGCGTAAGAGAAAGGAAAATATCGAGCGCTTGAAAAGGGATAGGAAAAAAGCCAGGCCGAGATCGGATGGAATTTCGCCCGAAAAATTGATGAACGAGATAGAGCTGATCGAGGCGCAGATAAAATCCCTCGAAGAAGAATTAAACCAGCCCGAGGTTTATTCCGACTATGTAAAAGCCGGAGAAATCAGTAGAAATATTGAAGAAAAGAAAATCGAGCTCGACATCTTATTTGATAATTTGCAGGGAATGATCGAATAGACTGGAAGATAATTCAGAAGGCAGCAATTTTGGCTGAGAGCAACTTTTCCAATTCCTGTGTATAATTAAGTCCCATTAAATGCCCGATATGGTTGAAATCCTTTCCGTATCCATCGGATCGTCCAGGCGTGACCACGAGTTCCACACGTCGCTGCTCGGCCACGATTACCACGTACGCCGAATCGGCACCGACGGGAACAAGCTCGAAGCCATCAGAATTATCAGGGAATCCGATGGCAAGGTCGCGGCGATGGGACTTGGCGGAGCGGATGTGTATTTCATAATAGGCGGACGCACTTATATCCACCAGGACACATACCGCCTTGTCCAGGCAGCCCGCGAAACTCCAGTCGTTGATGGCGCAACCCTTAAACAAGCCCTCGAGCGGTGGGCGATCAAATGGGTGCTCGAAAAACGCCCCGGACTCTTCGACAATAAAAAAATCCTCGTCATGTCCGGACTCGATCGTGGGGGAGTGGCAGAGGTCCTCTCCGAATACACCGACAGGTTCATCTTCGGCGATTTCATGTACGCCCTTAAAATTCCGGTGATAGTCAAGTCGCTTAAAACAATACAGTCGACAGCCCGTTGGCTTATGCCGATCCTGACAAATATCCCGTTCGAGGCGATCTATCCCACAGGCCATCGACAGGACACGGTCCGTCCGATCTTCCAGAAACCGATTGAATGGGCGGATGTTATCGTTGGCGACTTTCACTTCATTAGACGCTACGCTCCCAGCGATCTTGTCGGAAAAATTGTAGTGACAAACACTCTTATCGAATCTGATATCGCCGACCTCCGGAGCCGTGGAGTATCCACCCTCATAACGACAACCCCTGAGATGGACGGGCGCTCCTTCGGGGCGAATGTGCTCGAGGCAATTTTCCAGGCACACCTCAGGAATATCGGGGAAGATCTTTCATCCCTTACTGTCCCCCAGCTGCACGATAAATATCTCAACCTGATTCTTAAGAGCGGCATTGAGCCTCGCGTAATCGACCTCAATCCAGAAGAAAAGAAAAATCTCCCGAAATTCGCATTTGTCATACACCCGACCAGCTACGATCAACTTTTCCTTGGAGAATCATTCAAAAAATTTAAATCACTCCCTCGCAAACCGGTCGAGGAATTGGCTGCCAAACACCCTCCATTTTTCGTGAGTAAAATTACAGGGATCAAAACCCCCGACGGCAATGAAGCGGAGGGGTATTTCTATGCTATCGGCGCAACCCCGAAAATGATCAAGAAACTTCCGCCGGAAATATTTTATAAATCAATCGCAAAAATTGGACAAATGGCACAGGATAAAGGCGTCTCGGTCATGGGCCTCGGTGCTTTCACCAGCGTAATCGGCGACGCTGGCGTTACCATCAATAAATTAAGCCCGATTCCGGTAACCACCGGAAATTCCTACACCATCTGGGCTCTTTTCGAATCCATCAGGGAAGGCGCGGAAAAGATGGGTATCGAATTGAGCGGAGTAAAGGTCATGGTAATTGGCGCGACAGGTTCCATCGGAAAAGCTGTCACGCTAATGCTTGCAGAACTGGTGCCGGAATTGGTACTGATCGCCCCACGTCCTGAACGCCTGATGGAACTTGCGAGGTCCCTTGAAAAATCCGCTGAGAAACATGGACGGAAACTGGTCATCCAGATCGGGACCGGCGTAAGTGAATTTCTCAGCGGCGTGGACATTGTGGTCGCGGCGTCGAGTGCCGGAAAAGGCGTACTGGATGTCATGAAACTCAAAAAAGGTGCCCTGGTCTGCGACGTAGCCATGCCTCCCGACGTCAGCCGCGAGGAGGCAGGCAAGCGCGACGATATTCTGGTTATAGCTTCAGGCGAAATCGCGGTCCCGGGACAAATGAATCTCGGAATCCCCCTCGGTCTTCCCGACGGAGTCGCGTGGGCTTGCCTGTCTGAAACCGTGCTGCTGGCATTGGATAAACGCTACGAGCCGTACACGCTGGGACGTGAGATAGACATCGATCGGGTAAAGGAAATCGGAGAGATCGGCAAAAAACACGGATTTAAACTCGCCCCGATAATGGCGTTCGGCGAGGAGATCCCTGATGAAATGATCGCTGAGATCCGTAAACGCGCTGGCAGGTAAAAAAAATTCACAGGAGGTAAACCATGCACTTTTTGAAACATCTGATTTCATTTTGTGTTTTCACAATACTGGTTGGTATTGCTAATCCATACGGTTCATCCGCGGTCGAAGAACATGAACTCGACGCGTTCAGAAACCTCGATGCCCTCGACTGGGATACGGGATGGGTGCTGACATGGGGAGGAAATGCGGTGTTCGACAGGGCTGTCGATTCAGCCTGCGACTCATCAGGCAATATATACACCGTGGGTATTTTCTCAGTGGATGTCGATTTCGATCCCGGTCCCGGAACCCACACGGTCACCGGGGATAATTCATTTTTCCTGAGTAAATTTTCTCCCGACGGCACGTTTCAATGGGTCAGATCCTGGCAAGGCGCCGACATGAACGTCGAGCCGCGAATATCGATTAATGGCAACAATATTTTTGTCACAGGCTGGATAAGTGGATCGGGTATCGATATAGACCCGACAGCAAATGTACAGATTTATGACGGATACCAGTTAAATGCATTCCTGGTAAAATTCGATTCGTCCGGGAATTTCCAGTGGATTAAAACATGGGGCGGCGAATGGATGGCAACAGTTAACGACATCGCCACAACCACTGACGGCTCGATTTATCTCGCCGGATCTTTCGGCGGTCGAGCGGACCTCGCTCCAGGTGAACCTGAATCGATCTACGAAGCCACAGGTCGGATTGACGGCTATTTCTGCAAACTTGACTCCAGCGCACAAATCTCCTGGATCCACACTTTCGGGGGACCCGGCGGATCGGGTATTGAAAATGACTGCGCCTACGGAATAAGGGTAATTGATGGGACTGTTTACGTCACCGGCGGATATAACGGACTGGTAGATTTCGATTTCGGCGACGGCAGATACTTCCACGAATCGAACGGATTAACCGACGCATTCATCGCCACTTACGATACCGACGGAACTTACTTATGGTCGACTTCGTTGGGGGGATCAGGCGACGATTACGGTATGGAAGTAGATACCGATGGTGGGGGTAACATTTACTGCGCCGGAATTTTTGAAAACAGTGTCGCCTTCAATACCCGCTACCCAAACGCCAGAACTCAGGCCCCGAATGAAGACAGTACATTCATCAGCAAATACTCACCAGCCGGAGAATATGACTGGACAGTTGTCCTGACTAATCTGCTTGACTACAAATCGATCGATTTCGAGGTCGATAACGCCGGGAATTCATATATCTGCGGGCGATTCAGGATGGAGCAGTCGATCCTGGATGAAATGCCTGAGGACGCAAAACTGGATCAGGGTTCCTTCAATGTGATCTTTTACCACTTTGATTCCGGTGGAATAGTTACCCATTGTGTCCCGATCGAATGGTACGGTCCATGTGTAGGCAAAGGCATGGCGATCTATGGAAACAATACTTTTTACCTGGCAGGGATGTTCGACCATATCGTGGATTTCGACCCAGGCGCAAGCTGGAACGAGGTCGATGAGCGCCAGACATCCGGCAACATGGACGCCTTCCTCTTCAAATTCACGCTGAATTAATTGTTGTCTCCTCCGACATTTCAGGGCTAACCAAACCTTGCGCCCTTGAGCGCGTCGCGGCATATCTTGCTGGCTTTCTTCGGGATGTTCGGGATCATCTCGTATAGTAATCCCTTCAGCTTATCGTTATTCGCAAGGAAAACCTTCACGACTTCCTCGTGCGTTACAGGCTTTACATCCGGATGTCCCTCCAGCCCGACATCGTAATCCGTGATCAACGCGACCATCGCGTAACTCATCCCAAGCTCCCTCGCTAGATATGCCTCGGGATATTGCGTCATATTGATGACTTCCCAGCCCATCGATGAGAACCACTTGCTCTCAGCCACCGTTGAAAACCTGGGTCCCTGGATAACCACTACCGTCCCGGTTTCATGAGTAACTATCTTCAATTTTCGTCCAGCTTCAATTGCTATCTTCCTGAGTACCGGGCAGTACGGTTCCGCCATGGCAAGATGTGTCGTCACGGGTCCATCGTAGAATGTGTCGATCCGACCCTTTGTCCGGTCGACAAACTGGTCGCAGATCACAAAATCTCCCGGAGCTACATCCGCCTGAAGACTTCCGGACGCGCACGGTCCAAGCAGATTTTCGACTCCAAGCGCTTTCATGGCCCAGACGTTCGCCCTGTAATTTATCTGATGGGGAGGGTACCTGTGATCGGATCCATGCCTTGGCAGGAACGCCACCGACCGCCCCTTGATCTTCCCGACAGTGACCTTGTCCGATGGGTGCCCATACGGGGTTTCAACCCAGAAGGAATCGGCTTTGTCCAGCAATGAGTAAAATCCCGATCCTCCGAATATTCCTATTTCAGCTTTAATTTCTGGTTTGGGAAATGACATGTATATCTCCTCGGTTTGGTAATAGCGAGGACAGTTTATCGATGTGAAACGGAGGTGTCAAACGATGAATCCCGCCGCATTATGGGATCAGTCCGAAGGATAAAATATTTTCAGGTTCCCGTTTTTTTTGATCTGTCGTCTGCATCGAATCTGCCTTCCTTCAGCTCGGAAGCTATGCGTTTGTCCTCATAGCGGTACCATAATAATGTGATGAACGAGCCGATAAGGATCGATCCGAAAATCAGTAACAGGACAGCGACATACATCAGGATCGGCCAGAATAAAAATGA
>DASWIV010000388.1:0-3914 GCA_036397475.1 bacterium | reverse complement strand
CGAACGCAGATGTCCGATAAGCCATGCAGATTTATAATGCCGGAAGATGAACCGCCATCCCTCGCCAACCTTCCATCAATGTCCGGGCGTTTGATAATCGGAGATCCCGCGCTGTCATATGCATCCGAAAAATCCGGCAGTACCGGAATGTCGGACTTAGGGCAGCTATGGAAAGAAATGACTAACCTGCCATTTACCTTCGCCCGATGGATCGCCCGCGACGGTTTTATCGCAGGTGAACTTACATCCCTGCTGAAAGAGGTACGCGACTGGAGTATATTAAATCTGCATACCCTGATCGAGCCGCTGGCGGAACGCTACGATTTCCGTCCGGACCTAGTCGACAGATATTTGCGACTCAACATCACATATATGTTTGGACCCCGTGAGCAGAATGGCGAACAGGAATTTTTCAGGCTCGCTAAAAATATTGTAACTGAAGTAAATGCAGACTAATTATGAGAAATGAAATTGAGGAAAAAATTTATTCCGGCGAACGGTTATCCGACGAAGAATCGCTGTGGTGCATAGTCGACGCCGACCTATGGGACCTTGGACGCTGGGCTCACCAAATCAGGAACCGGCTTCATCCCGAACATCGGGTTACTTACCAGGTCGACCGCAATATCAATTACACCAATGTATGCAATGCCGGATGCAAATTCTGCGCGTTCGCGAGAGCGCCGCGTCAGAAAGGCGGATGGACACTCACTATCCAGGAAATTTTGAAGAAAGTTCAGCAAACGGTCGATCGCGGCGGAACCGGAATACTCATGCAGGGCGGGCACAATCCATACCTGCCTCTTGAATACTACACCGATCTAGTCTCGGCAATTAAGGAAAATTTCCCTGAGATCCATATCCACGCGTTTTCGCCGTCCGAAATTGTCGCATTCTCCGAATTTTTTGAGATGACAATAGAAGAAGTTATAAAGCTTTTCATTGATCATGGTCTCGACAGCATCCCGGGAGGCGGTGCGGAAATTTTGACTGAGCCAACCCGTGCCAGGATCGCCAGGGGAAAAGCCGACGGTGAACAATGGCTCAACGTAATGAGGATCGCGCATAATCTTGGACTCAGGACAACCGCTACAATGGTTATCGGTTTTGGCGAATCAAATGAAGAGCGGTTCGGTCATCTGAAACTTCTGCGCGACCTTCAGGACGAAACAGGCGGATTTACCGCGTTTATCCCATGGACATTTCAGCCGGGAAATACTGTCCTCGAAGGGAAAATAAAACCTGCCGGTGCTTATGAATATTTGAGGGCACAGGCATATTCAAGAATTATCCTCGATAATGTCGAACATCATCAGACATCGTGGCTGACCCAGAGCCTTAAAATCGCGTCGATGGCTCTGTATTTCGGCGCGGATGATTTTTCATCTATCATGATGGAAGAAAATGTAGTATCGGCAGCCGGTTCGCATTACTGTACGGACGAAGACGAAATGATGCAGGTTATCAGGACGGCAGGATTCGAGCCTATGAAACGTCTTACGCTGTACCAGAACATCTATCATGTCTGACCGGTTCGCTATATCAGCGGGTACAGTCGTGACCCTGGCCGGTCCGCCAATTTCGGATGCTGTGGTAATTGTCTCTGGTGGCAAAATCGAAGCTGTAATTCACTCATCAGAAATTCCATCCGATCTTAATATTGAAAAATATCCTGACTCTATCCTGATGCCGGGATTCGTAAATGCCCATACCCATATAACTTTGTCTAACTTTCGCGGTGTAGCTGATGACAGGAATTTTGTCGAATGGCTCGACCAGATAATAAAACTCGATCTCATCAACCGTCCCGACGAATGCAGGCAGAGCGCTATCGACGGTGTCGCTGAGTGTTTTCGTAACGGCATTACCACTATTGGAGATAATCATTACCTGCCATTTGCCCGCGACGCCATGCTCGCAGGAAAAATGAAAGGTGTAAATTTCCATGAAGTCTTCGGGATTCGTACACTGAATCTGACTAAGGGTGTTGAGAAATTAAAGAAGGACTTCCTGGAATTACTGAAAAACGCGACATCTGAAAATTCGTACGGCATTTCTCCTCACGCCACGTATACTGTTCCGCCGCCTGTCGCGAAAATGGCTGCGGAGGTCGCGAAAGAGTCCGGTGTACGGATATCGACACACATCGCTGAGACAATGGATGAGGTTCAGTTTTTCAGAAAAGGCGAAGGAAAGCTCAGTGCCATCTCCCGCTACGTCAAGCTTCCAAAACCGGACGGCTCCCGCACACCACTCAAATATTTCGCTGATTGTGGATTGATTACTGACAGGACACTAATTATCCATGGGATATTTTTATCCGATGAGGATGTGCGGATCGCGGCGGATTGCGGTTCGACAATTGTCACCTGCCCTACATCGAACGCCAAACTCGGATGCGGGATCCCGGCGGCGTCAGCGTGGAAAAATCGTGGAATAACTATCTGCATCGCGACCGATTCCCCAGCGAGCGGAGATGGGCACAACATGTTCGAGGAAATGAGACGGTTTGTGTTAATGCAGAGAGCGTCGACAGGACAGTCGGATATATTTTCATCCTCTGAAGTTATTCAAATGGTTACCGCTAACTCTGCGTCCGCGCTTGGGATGTCAGGTATGGTCGGAGAAATCAAACAGGAATCATGTGCCGATATGATCCTTCTGCAGCCGGATATGAAAAGTGTTTCTGAAAATCGGGATATCTACGATACATTGCTCTGGGGATGCGATAACACGGATATTGTGAAAGTCTGGTCCGACGGTGTCGAGGTGTATTCGCGTGGGTGAAAAGTACAGGATAAATAAATTCCTCGCCCGAGCGGGAATCGGATCGCGCCGGGAAGTCGAGAAATTTATACTCGATGGCAAAGTTTCAGTGAATGGAAAAACGATTGATGATCTTGCGACACAAATCAATCCCGATTCTGACTCGGTTGAATTTGACGGGAAGCCAATATCCCTGAAAGAAAAAGTCTATTACCTTTATTATAAGCCGCGTGGTGTTGTATCTACACTGAAGGACACTCACGGACGTGAGTGTATCGGCGATGTTATAAAGCGGAATCACCTGCCGGATGGGACTGTGAGTATCGGACGCCTCGATATGGACAGTGAGGGTCTATTGATTCTCACAAACGACGGTGATTTCGCGAATACGATGATGCATCCGTCGCACGAGGTTAAAAAGGTCTATCGAGTACTGATTGACAGTTATCCGAAAGAACCGGATCTCCAGAATTTGCGTGACGGGATAGATACGGGAGAATTTACAGGGAAAGCTGAAAAGGTATTGAGAATGGGACCACAGTCGAAGGATGATGAACATCCCGACGGCGGCTACTGGCTGAATATTGAAATGCTTGAAGGCAAAAAACGCGAGATCCGTGAAATGCTAAAAGCGGTCGGGTATTCAGTGAATCGGCTGATCAGGATAGCGCATGGTTCATATAATATTTCGCAACTGAAGCCGGGAGATTTACTTGAATTCAATCCGAGTGGCACCCGGATGAGGATTCGCCAGGAGCCAATGATATCAGGAGGGGGGGTGTAGCCGGGCATTTCGCCCCACGGGATCTGTGCGTCGGGACCGAGGAGTCCGCTACTGGGTGTATCTGGATGGAAAAATTAATTATCATGAGCTTTGAATATTTCATTCATTCCTTCATCCGATATTGGCATATTTGAGCATGATTTACAGGTATTAGAAATTTCAGGTTCAATTTTGCCGGTTGTTTTTTTGACCTCTTCTAATGAGGCTAATCCTATGCGCTCGTGATTAATTTCTATACAAAGACCTTCCGCAATATCGCGACCATATACTGGGCAGTACCAGTTTGGCGATGGCATAGCCTTCCTGGACTTATTTTTGTAATTCATAATACACCTTCATTTTTATCAAAAGTTCTAATGCGTTC
>DASWIV010000387.1:0-3353 GCA_036397475.1 bacterium | reverse complement strand
GAGCCTTACGATGCAATTGTAGCGTTCCAGTTTCACCTTTCACCGCTTCTGTTTGAAGTAAGGCATCAAATGCGGACGAAAAATTTGCAGGTTCCCTTGCTGGTCATGAGAGCCGCAAATATCGAATCGAAAATAGTGGATGAGTACACTTCCAGAATCACCAATCCGCTGGTGAAGGTTTTCGCCGGTCGTGAAGCAGTAAAAATGAAGAATTACGAGGCGGCAATTCTGGGAGAGTTCGATCTTGTTGCAGCGATCAGCCCGGTCGATCAGGCATATTTCGAGAAGGAAGCGACCAGAGAGCCGAAAATTGCCACAATTACCGCAGGTGTTGATTTGGAAAGTCTAACTCCGGCAGGCAAAGAACCGGTGCCTGGGGAAGTGGTATTTGTGGGATCGTTCGACTGGCATCCGAATGTGGATGGGGCGGTATGGTTGATCGAAAAAGTATGGGAGAGGGTAGTATCGAAATATCCCGACGCACACCTTAGCCTGGTCGGACGCGCTCCACCGCCGTACCTCGGAAAAATGTGCACCGGAACCATTTCGGCGACAGGGCGGGTCGAGTCGGTCGAGGAATACCTGATAAATGCGTCCTGTATTGTTGTACCATTATGGATCGGGTCCGGTATGCGGCTGAAAATACTGGAAGCGTTCGCGTACTCCAGGCCCGTGGTCTCAACAACGCTTGGTGCCGAGGGGATAGAGGCTGAGGACGGGGTCCATATATTTCTAAGGGACGATCCGGAAGAATTCGCAGATTCAATTGTTGAAATTCTTAATGACCGGGAACTAGCGCGGAAAATCGGCTCAAACGGACGAAAACTGGTGGAGGAGAGGTATTCGTGGAGTAAAATAGCTGCAGACCTTATCAAATCGATTGAGGCGACAGCCAACACCTGACCAGATGCGGATCCTATTCCTGACACCCCGATTTCCACTCCCCACTACTAAGGGAGACAAGCTGCGCTCATGGCAGATCATACGCAAACTCGCCTCTGAGCATGAGGTCGTACTTATTTCGTTTATCGATGAAGAGACCGAGCAGGAATTTATTCCTGAAGTAAAAAAATATTGCGCAGTCGAAACTGTGCCGTTCAGAAAGGTTCCACAATTTATTGGTACATTGTCTGCGTCGTTTGGAACTGAGCCCCTGCAGGTAAAACTCTTTGACTCGCAGGAAATCAAGTCGCTTGTGGATAAACACCTGCCTGAAACCGATGTCATTCATCTCAGTACATTGAGAATGGCGTCGAATATTCCGGATGATTTTGACGGTAAGCTGGTTGTGGATTTCATCGACGCTCTTTCGATGAATTTCAAAAGAACGGAAGAGAAGCTTAAATCGCCGATGAAAATTGTCTACCGGACAGAGCATCACAGGCTGACCGAGTATGAATCCCGGCTGCTGGACAGGGCAGACGCCGCGTTTACGGTGAGTCCGGTCGATTCACGGATTATCGGTGGTAAAGCGTCGGTAATTCCTAACAGTGTTAACACAGACGAATTCAGCCCCCCCGAATACGGGTATAACAGAAAAGACATTATTTTTACCGGGAACATGAATTACCAGCCGAATGTCGAGGGTGCAAAATTCATGGCGAATGAAATTATGCCAATTGTGAACAGGGCTGTTCCGGATCTCAAACTCAGGCTGGTCGGGAAGGATCCATGTCCGGCAGTCAGGGCACTGGCTAATGAGAATGTTGAAATCACGGGATTTGTAGAGAAGATATCGGATGAAATTCGGAACTCGGCTGTATCTGTAGCGCCGATGGTCAGTGGGTCGGGACTTCAGAACAAGGTTCTCGAAGCCATGGGATGCGCTACGCCTGTGGTATCGACGTCGATGGCGAATTCCGGTATCGGGGCGTGTCATGGCAGTGAAATCCTGCTATCGGACGAACCCGTGGAATTTGCGTCTCATATAGTCTCCCTGATCAAGGACAGGTCAAAGGCGGATACTGTTGGCAATGGTGGAAGGAAATTTGTCGAGGAAAAATTCAGCTGGGAAGGGACAAGACTGAAACTCCTGGAGATTTACAGGTCCCTGGAAAAATAGGACAAAACATCCGAAGTGGCAGAACAGAAAGAAAATAATGTCAGGAATGGACTTGGCGTCACGCATTACACGTGGCAGTCGGCGACCGATGCCATCAGGCTGGACATGAAGTCAATGACACCGACACATGTAGTAACGCTTACCCCGGAAATGTGCGTAAGGGCTGATTCGGATCCGGAATTCAACAATATCATCAAGGATGCGCGACTGGTGGTAGCGGACGGTGTCGGTGTTGTCTGGGGAGAAGGCAGAAGGTCGGGCAGCAGGCCGGAAAAAATACCCGGGATTGAGCTGGCTGAATGGTCGCTTGACGAGTTAAACAGGAATTCAGGCAGGGTTTATCTGCTGGGATCAAAGGAAAGTGTAATTTCCCCGGCTGCCGAATATGTAAGGAAAAATTATCCTCACGTGAAAGTAGTTGGCTGCCATAATGGATATTTTAAGCCCGAGGAAAAATCGAGGATAGTCAGGGAGATCGCCGGGTCAAGCCCGAACCTTGTACTGGTTGGATTGGGGTCTCCAAAGCAGGAGATATTCATTTCGAAGAATCTAACTGCTATGAATTGCGGGGTAGCGATAGGTGTTGGAGGTACGCTTGATGTTTTCGCAGGGAATGTGAAGAGGGCTCCCGGATTTTTCAGGAAAACCGGAACCGAATGGGTGTACAGGACGCTATCGGAACCGTCAAAGCGAATAGGACGCCTTCCGGACCTGTTTAAATTCATCGGCCTGGTACTATCTAAACGTTAGTTTCCCATTTCTTTGAACATAAAGGGCTGCAGAATTGTCTTGACATGCGGTGGATTTACATATTTCACGGTGTTATGCTTACGGATTATTCAGCCGCGAACCTGAACGTGGCTGTGTGTTTATGCATAGATTAATGTTATTTAATCGAAGTTAATAACGGGGAGCCATGCCGCAAGATCCGATAGTACATTTTCAGCGCGTAAGCCTGGTTTACCCTAACTTTGTCAGGGCGCTTGAGGATGTCGAGCTTGAAGTCGAGCCGGGTGAATTTATATTTTTTGTGGGACCTACAGGTTGCGGCAAATCAACCCTGCTGAGCTGTGTTTATCTCGCCGAACGCCTCACCATGGGACGACTGAGAGTGCTTGGCAAAGATATCACTGAGCTTCCGATTTCGAAGGTTCCATTCCTGAGGCGAAAACTGGGAGTGGTTTTTCAGGATTATCAACTCCTTGAGTTCAAGACCGTATCCCAGAATGTGGCGTACGCACTACAGGTAATAGGTGCTCCGGTCGAGGATGTCAGGAGAAAAGTCCCGCTG
>DASWIV010000386.1:0-3490 GCA_036397475.1 bacterium | reverse complement strand
AGGATGCATGAAGAGGGATACATTACACGGCAGGAATTCGATGTGGCAAACTCAAGTGAAATAATGCTTGCAGGCCGCAAGGATATCGGGTTCACCGGGATGCTGCATCCTTATTTCACTACGTACGTGATAGACGAGGTCCAGGAAAAATTCGGGTACCGGCGGTTGTATACCGAGGGGCTCAGGATTTACACTACCGTAAACCTCGAATACCAGCAGGCTGCGGAAGAGCAGGTTGAGAAATACGTCGCCGAATTCGCAAACGTTAATGTAAGCCAGGGAGCGCTGGTTTCGCTCGATGCCCACACCGGTGCGATACTCGCGATGGTTGGGGGGACGGATTTCAACGAAAGCGAATTCAACCGTGCATGGCAGGCACTCAGGCAGCCGGGGTCGAGTTTTAAGCCTTTCGTCTACCTGACGGCAATGATGGACGGGTATTCTCCGAACAGCCTTGTCAGGGATGTACAGACCGAATTTGTTGTGGAAGGATGGGGTACTTACCGTCCGCACAACTACGATTTCGGTTACAAGGGAATTATTGATCTTCGTACAGCGCTTTCGTTATCAAGAAATATTCCAGCGGTTAAAATTGTAGATATTGTCGGAGCCCACCAGGTCGCTAACACCGCAAATTCATGCGGGATAACCCAGGAAATCAGGCCTGCATTGTCGATGGGAATCGGCACGAGTGAGGTCACGCTTCTGGAGCACACCTCGGCGTACTCGACGTTCGCCAACGACGGTGTCAGAAATGTCCCTTACGCTATCGAGAGAATTACGGACGTGCGCGGAAATGTACTTTATTCTCACCAGCAGGCTTCGCAGAGGGTAATCGAATCGAATTACATCCGCATGCTTGTCAGCATGATGCAGAATGTAGTAACAGGTGGTACAGCTACCCGGGCACGGATATCGGGGTATCATATTGCAGGGAAAACAGGCACTACCGACGACTGGCGGGATGCGTGGTTCATGGGATTCACACCGTCGGTTGTAACCGGTGTCTGGGTTGGAAATGACGATAACTCAGCAATGAGCCGCGTTACGGGCGGTCATTATCCGGTACTTATATGGCACGATTACATGGAAAGAGTCCTGCAGGATTACCCTGATGAGTTATTCCCGGCTCCTGTTTTGCCACGGGTGGTGAAGGCAATGGACAGGGAAGACAGCCAGGCACTGCTTGAAGCTGAACGGGAACTCCAGGTGCTTGCGGAGGAACTTGGTGTCGATCCTGAAGGCTATACCCTCGAGCAGCTCAGGGCAGCGCAGGCAAGAGGAGACGATGTATTCGGCAATCTGAAATCTGCAGTTGACCAGGATCCGACTTCATGGAACGACGATGATTCCTCCGGTGACGAGGAAGGCAAGGAGGACGATAATTCAGGAGACGACGAAGGCGGGGACGACGATAGCGGGGATGATGACGGCGGCGAAGATGACGACGATAACTTTGTCTGGTTCTAATCAATCACATATTCGGATGCGTCAAAATTAAAACTGCGGTTCGCCCATGAAGACCAGTCGACGGTTATCCAGGTCTATCAGATCGAATTCAAGAGTGTTCTGGTTATTAATTCTCAAATCCGAAACATCATAGCCCCTCTTTTCAAGGTCCTCATGAATTGCCTCGATATCGTCCGGAAAGAAATAATAGACCGTAGAATCCGAAATGGGCATTTCCTCAATCGTTTCATGGCTGAACATAAGACGTACATCGCCGGATTTAACCTGCGCCCAGAGAATATCATCTTCATACGCCCAGTAGCTATCGGGGGTTTCAAGGTCGAACCCGAGTGCGTCGCGGTACCAGTGCAGCGATTTGGTCATATCCCTGACCGTGAACATGGGGATTAACTTCTGTAACTTCATTTAGTGTACTCCAATTAAAAATTCTATTAAGGCTTGCCCTCGAAGACAAGGCGCCGACCGTCGGGGTCGATCAATAAAAATTCCGCCACACCACGCGGCGTATCCATTAACTCGGAAACTTTATATCCTTTTTTACTTAATTGATCGTGTAAGGCTTTTACATTTTCAGGATAGAAATAATACGCGGTCTGCTCGTTCGCTTCCACCATTTCATTTCCATAAGCCGGAGGCTGGGTGATGAATTGCAGCCTGACGTCTTCAGCCTGGACCATGCACCACAGAAGATTGCCGCCATCCACCCATACGTGGTTCGGGGAGACGAGGTCGAATCCCAGAATATCCTTGTAAAATTCTCTTGTTTTGTAAATATCGTTTACCGCGAACATGGGAATCATGGATAGAGACATAATCCGATCACCTATTCAAATATTTTGCGAAAGAATAAATTTGCAGATTTGCAGTTCAATTGCAAATTTCCAAGAATATTTAATCTTCAACTTCCACGGGAGTGAAGCTGTATGGCTCCCAGTCGGGTGGATTTTCAAGTACCGCACGGAGCATACTCACAACAGACATCCATCCGGCAATGTAACCGTGGTAATCGTATTTGGAAATTTCCTGGATGCCTTCGTGTGTAAATCTGACGCGTGTTTTTCCATCCACTGGCTCTAATTCCCAGACAACCTTTGACTCAGGCTCTTCGGGGAACTGCCAGCTATATGAAAATTTCCTGTTCTCATCGATCTCGAGGATTTTTTTCGGGCCGCCGATATCCCATCCGAATGAAATATCGCCGCCAACCCTGAGATCGAATTCGGCTTCTTTCGCGAGATATTTCCGCAGGTACGATTTATCAGTCAGCGCCGTCCAGACCTTGTCTACTGGAGCATCGATTACTTTTTCAATAACTAACCCGGGTTCAGGCCTGACTGAATAATCCGGACGATGAGCGACTTCACCTTTTTCAACATACTCCATAAGCAGATCCATTGAATAATGCCACAGGTCGGGAGCCCAGTAATGGTCCGGTTTCTGGCCCAGGAATCCTGTCATTTGAAGGGTGAGTTTTGTCCCACCATTACTTTTATCCAGGAGAAATGAATACTCGACATCATCGCCGGAAAAGTCATAGACAAATGTGAATTCATTTCCGGGAACGAAAGATTTCACCTTGTTATCGCAATGATCTTTACCTGGAGCGTCGGGGGTATATTTTCCCCAGAAGTTAAAATGTCCTGAGTCGAGCGAAAAATCGACCTGCTCACAGAACCATTTTGTGAGTTCAGCGGGGTCTGTCAACGCTCCGTATACTTTTTCAGGGGGAGCGTCGATATTGTAGGTCCAGGTAATTCTCTGGGTCATAATTTATCAACTCCGGCGATTGTCCAGACATCGCGGGCGGAAGGCTCTTCGATCGAAAAACACGATGTCGGACTTTCAAATGTTTTCTGCACCAGTGTAATTTTCAGATCGATTTCTTCTTCGGCTTTTACGATCGCTGAATAAAGAACTTTTCCCTCGCCCGTTTCGAACCTGTCGTGGAGTTCGATGTCGCCGTGGACATCGTTTTCGTAGCACCATTTATGAGCGGCGGCTTCGGCGGACTGGTTGATCA
>DASWIV010000385.1:0-8668 GCA_036397475.1 bacterium | reverse complement strand
ATATGTACAGGCTATGGACCGGGCAGGGATGGAGAGCTTATGCCGATGTGATAAACGGTCCGGGAGAGCCCCCCGGAAGAAATCCGGACATCGGGGATTACGATGGCGACCTTGATGGAGACGGAGATTTCTGGTGGGGAGATGGCGGCGACCCCGGGTCACCGTCGGGTACACCGGAAGACGGACGGGTAAAGCAGGGTCCCAACGGATGGTATTACGATTTAAACGATGCAGCGTTCCCGTGGGATGGCGAGCCACTCGATCCGGACGCACTGTTAATGCCGAATTATCCCGGTAATCAGCCGGTGAGGATGATCAGTCCAAAGCTTTTAATTTATTTAGATAATGGCACTGGTGAAATAACAAATATTGTGAGGGATTTATCGGATACGGGCGGAATATCGGGAGAATCCGTAATGCCGCTGGAAGTCGATCTCAGGATGATCCCCATGACGAACAACTGGGCTGGAAGCAATACGGCTCCGGTAGGAAAAAGAAACGGTGTGCTTTCCCATTTTCCACTGTTATTCATGGTGTTTTACCCGGACGGATCGGTCGCGGCGAGCTGGGATGTAGCGCCGGTACCTGATGGATTCGGGACCGAAGCTATTGATCTCAAGCAGGGAGGACTCGGAGCGGTACAGATTCATCTCCAGTCACGGGGCAATGAATACAATCCCGAAGCCTCCAACCTGTTCAATCCGTCGCTGGTTGTGGAAGGCGATGAAGGTCCGAGTGAGCCGCAGAGTCCGTACACAATGATCTCACTGGAAGACACGATGTCCGATACGTTTGGACGATCACTTACGATAAACAACCTTACCGGACGAATAATTATCAGAAATTTCAGGCCGAATGATCTCGATAAGCTTCATTTGGCTCCAACCTTTACAGATTACATGTAGGAAGTGCCCAATAGATTTATGGGAAACTCAACAAAAACCGTCAGACAGTCATATCGGGGTTTACACATGACAAGGTTTTACAGTAAACAAATACGGAAAGCTAAGGGTTTTACCTTAATAGAGGTACTGGTCGCTATAACGATACTTCTGCTCGTTGTTCTTCCGCTCGCGAGCCTGTACGTGAAGAGCCTGGGAGTAATTCAGAACGCGGCGTTGTATTCACAGGCGATACAGCTTGCGCAGGAAAGAATGGAAGTTTGTCAGACCGTGCAATATCCCGCGCTTTATTACTATAACGAGATCATGGCACCCGGATTTCCGTTCGCTGAGAGCCCGCTTCCTGCCGGTTACGGGTTCGACGGTCAGGGGAATGCCATGGTGGAAGTTGTTGTGAATGCGTATGACAACCGGGATAATCCCGACACGGACCGCATAGAACTGGAATTCGATCCCACCGACTGGAACACTGAAAATTACCCTGTTCCGGTTTACAGGGACTATTACAATAATTACACCGGAAGGTTACTAGATCCTAATTTTAACGGATTGTGCGATGACGATCTGGATGGGGACGGTATCGAGGGGATTCTTGGTATTGATACGGCCTTTGGCGCTGTGGATATGGATGATATCGAGATAGCCACTAACGGCAGGCTGTTCAAATATACGGATCTCCCTACTCCATATGATTCGTCGCCGGCGGCATCGCTGGATACGTGGATGCCTGGTGATGGATTATGGGACACAGTTGTGGAAGGGAAGTATGTCGCGAACATGGATCCGATGTACAGGAAGGTTCGGGTAACAGAATCCGTTTCACCTATTATTGATTACGCGCTCCTGTTTGACAGGGAGCATGACAGTGCTGTCGCCGATTTCCGTCACAGGGAACAGACTTACAAGAATTTCGTAAGAATGACGACATTTATTGATCCCACACCGTCACTGGGTACACCATTGGACACAGATTCATGGATGGATGATTATTTCTTCAATTATGACGCTACAACTAATCAGGGATACTCAGGTGCGGATGTGTTCAAAACCATACTCTGCCTTCAGCGAGACCTGCCATTAAACACAGGGTTAACAAATTCCGATCTGGGTGTTTTGGATTCGGATTTAATCGTCAATGACGACAGGCAGCCTGATGCGTTTACTTTGAATTATTCACCTCCGATCTATGGAATGAGAATTATAGTTACCGTGTTCTACCTGACAGGTGAAGGTGAGATCGAGCTTGTCGATTTCGATGGCGACGGTGTTTACGAAGAGCAGCCTGTCGAGACCTATGGTGGTGCACGGCGTGTACGGCTTGAAAGAGAATTTTATAATAATGCATTAATAACCGGCTCCGGGAAAATATTTCCTCCCCCAAGGCAGTTTTTTCCGGATACTAACGGCGGGGTTGATAATCCATTAAGGTCGGTAACCATAACCGATACAGGCAGCGGGGACGATTTCGATCAGTGTTCATATGATAATAACGGGCTAACCTATCTGGTGACCCCGTAGTTATAAATTCTTTAATAAAAATGACAACAAGGAAAAGACATAGTCCGATGGGTTCGCACCGTAGCGCAGTAACTCTTGCGGCGACGGGCATCCCACCGCTTCCCGGTCACACCATTTTTCTGAGGTGGAATAAAATGATACGACAGAAGGGATTTACCCTGGTAGAACTACTGGTGGTAATCACCGTAATCGGAATACTGGTGGCTCTCGCCATTCCGAACATGAACAGGCTGAAGACCAAGGCCAAAGAAGTTAAGATCAGAGAAGGAGTGCATATCATCACAACTGCGCTGGAGCAATTCTCGAGTTCACATGATGGACTTTATCCTGGAGTCGCGAGTCCGACCTGCGACCAGGACGGCGTGGACCCATTTCTTATCGATGATGGGAACATGAGCAACATGGCTCCATTATTGTCGATGAGAGCGCTGATCGGTGGCGGAGTGATCAAGCCGGAAGATCCTAACCTGGATTTTCTGGACGGGTTCTATTTCCCGATAGACCCGCAGAACGGACCACCGCCTCCACCTTACCAGGTGCCTGACAGGCTGGTTGGAGATGGATCTCTTGAGATCTATCCTGAGAATCCGTTCAGGACCAATATCCGTGAAGTCACAAACCAGGCAGTCCCGATGTTCAATGTCTGGGGAATTGAATTCACATTTTCTCCCGATCCATCCGACCCTGATTATTTTGTGGGAAGCCCGGCTCCTGTAAGAATTTGCGAGCCTATGTGGTATGGCGCGGATGGAAATTCAACGACAATCGTCTATCCAAGTTATGACTTCCCTCCTCCGGGTGGAAACGATGTAAGATTCATCGGCGACCAGAATAATCCTCTTAGATACGATCCCGACCAGGATTGGAAGGTCAACAAGGGCGCGTTACAGGCAAGCGGCTTTCCTGAAGGGCAGTTCGCGTATATTCCTCTCGATCCGGTTCAGCCGGACCCGACCGCAGCTGATTTCATGAGATTCTGCAAAAATTACTGGATTGTAATTTACGGCAGTACGGAAACAGCTGAGTCCAACAAGTACAGCGAAGTGCTTCCGCATTTCCCGAGGCCTCTTGGCAATGGAAGGGCGTACGCCGACCTGACGGATTTCGAGAACAACGCGACAGCGTACGAATGGACGACAAAAATGGCGCTTGTCGGCGCTATGGACGTACAGGGAACGAAGTATGAAGATCAGTTCAGGGTAGAAGGCAGCTGATTGAGAATTGATGATCGCACTAGAGTGGGCGTGAAGTGATGAACATTATGATTATGAAGGAAAAATTGTTCAGAAGCCAACGCGGATTAACGCTTGTTGAAATGCTCGTGGCACTGCTGATAGCGGGAATATTTTTCTCGGTATTCGTTGGGATAGTGCTGGCTACTTTCCAGACATTGCGTACTGGAGATGAGAGGACAGTAGCCCAGCAGAACGCAAGGGTTGCGATTAATTTTCTATCGAATGATATTCGCCAGACCACGGATATCGCGCCTTTAAGGCTGGAAGAATACAGAGACTGGGCGACCGGCGGTTTTCCGATGGCTGACGATACATTCAATGAATTCGAGAACGAAGAAGCGTGGCCTATCTACCGCCTGAGCACAGATGGCCGCGACCCGACACTTGGCGACCAGGTTATCGACCTGGATATCGACGGCGGATCAGGCGATGGCGATGAATATGAATTGTTCAGGGACGACGGGTTGCCGTACGATGTAAGAGCGCTATCTCCGAACCGGATCAGCCTGCTTGGATTCGGCGACACATTTTATCCTAACACCCAGTATTTCAGAGGTACATTCGGGATTCCGCTCGACCTTGATGGCGATCTTATCCCGAATCCAAACGCTCTTCTCACGCGGGTTACGTATGAGCACCAGCTGGTTGAACCCCTGCACGACGGACTTTACGATACCGATTTCACCGGTAAAGACAAACACTTTAATATGGTCGTCAACAATTCGGTCGCAAACACGGTTGAAGACACTGTCGATTTTGTGGTTTACAGGACATTTGAAACTCTGAATCCCAAGATACCGGGAGTGGATGTTGGCGATTCTATCGACATTGCTCCGGGTCCGCTGGCGAATGTAAGCGACCAGATCGAGAAGATCGACCAGCCATTTTTCAGGCAGCCGGTTGCTGACCACGTAATGAACGTTCGATTCCGGTACTGGCACATTTCCGCGAACACAATGATCGAGATCAGGTATGATCCGAACGAGTCGAATATTGGCGGAGACCCGATCGATACCGACGATGGATACTACAGGTATTTCAATATCTGGGGCGACGAGATCTATGTCTGGTACAACAATGAGCCGGGAATTCAGCAGATGATCCCGCTGATGCCCGACGCTTGGGACGATGCGGATTACGACGCTGTTCCGCCTAATTCATTCTTTATTAACGGTGGACCCGATGGCGACGATGAATTCCAGCGCGGAATTCTGCTGTTCGAAGGATGGCAATTTGTCAACGCGGTGAGTGTATCTGTACGTACCGCCAACGCGGAGACCCTGAACGTGTACCGGTCGTCGATCAATCTTGCGGCGGCGGATCCTTTGAACGATTATGACTATGGTATGGGATTCATTGATTTCGGGCTTGGGGAGAATACGAATCCAGACCTGTCGAATACTGTAAATGCGTTTCAGCCTCTTTACCAGGGTGCTGATAATGTAAGAACGTCTAACTCGGTTGTAAACGGAACGCAGTTATTTGATTTTGTCGAACCAAACATGAACCCGAATTTCGATCCTTCGGATTTTGTGACCTTACAGACCTTCGTCTCGCCTCCTGCATTAGCGGAAAAGTCGGATCAGGCAACGAGCCGGCTGGACTGGGGACTATCGCACAAATATATTCTGGGCGGATAATCGCAGGGGCTTTCAGGATTTACCCACCATGTTTTTATTAATGAGTGAACGTCATGAATGGATATATGCTTAACCGAATAAAAACGGGAAACCGAAAGGAGCGCGGAGTCGTGCTGATAGCGGTACTGCTGTTCATCGGCATGATACTTCCGGTCACGCTTCTCATTCTCGACACAGTAAGGATAGAAAGCCTGTTGCCTGTTAATGAGGCATATTCGAAAACCGCAGGCTACGAAGCCGAGAAAGGCTTCCACGAAGCCCTGGCCGCCATATTGAAAGACCAGGATTCATTATCGATTGATTTTTCGAGGGATTACATAGACGGCAGCAATAATTTCAACTTTGCAGAAATTTTCAAAAGCCTCGACCCCGATTCACCTTCGGGCAAGCATGAGGTCGATTACCTCGCTGAGTCATGGGCGAGACATCCGGACAATGACACAATTTATCTTGTTGAGCGTTCACTGGAAAATTATCCCAGTCCCGATAACCCGGATGCCGGCGCGGATCCGGATGAACACAAGGTGCCGACCCGCTTCCAGCTTATGAACGTGCCGTTCGGCATGGACGATTTCGGCGAGTTTTTCGACGATGGAGGCGATTCCCCGCATATACTGCTTCCGTTCAGCTATGAGGGCGAAACCAATGATTTCGATTTAAAAAATGCACCTGCATATTATGTGGACCCGACCGAATACAGCATGCTCCAGATCATGTCGGGAGGAAATCAGCCGGAAGGATCCCCGGCATCAGAGTATCCGTACGACAACCTTGTGAATGGCAGAATGTGGCAGGCGTCGCCTGCAAGCCCATTCTATTATGAAAATGTAAACAGGCTCGATCCCGTCTACACTTACATGCCGCGTCCTGCGAGTTATTTCAGGAACGCTAAAAGCGCCGAGTGGGAGGGAATTGGCTCGGCTGGACTTCCTTTCGATGAAGGCTCGACACCGTCGGGTTTCCTGAGAGATGGGAATAACGATGTCGATCTGCTGGTGTACGATAGCCTGTATGACCACAACAATGTGAATGCTACAAACCAGTACCCTTATTACCTGCCTTTGCAGCAGGCGGTAACCGACTCCACATGGGCAAATCAATTCTTCGGATCGACCGGCCAGTCGGCGGGTTTGAGCGTAGGCGTGAATCTGTTCGCATCCAGTAATCTTGAATACAAACCTGCTCCGGGATCAATTTCAGCGTATCAGCTCGGCGCGGAAGAAGAGAACGTAACACCCGGATGGCATGAGACGATCGTGTCGGATGAGTCGGGGAGATTTCCGATCAACAGCCTGTTGAATATAGTTTACGCATCCGAAAACCTCGAATACGATGATGATAACGTGCCGATTCTTCATCGCGATCAATTCGATGGTTCGCCGCAGAATAGCGGGTATTTCCCGAATCCGGTAACCGCCGTTAATTCGCAAATCGATCCTGACCATCCGAATGCTGGCGGATACCTGATGGCGAGGGATATGCTGGTCAGCCTGTTAATACCGGATGGAGTAATGGCGAAGCTGGCTTCCAATTGGGATTCCGGTGTCTACGACCAGTATGAAAACAAAGCTGAGCGGATGCTCAATCAGATGCTCGAGAAGCGGGCGTACCTGGATCAGGAATCCGATTTTACCAGGGATGGTAGGGTTAACGACGATGACAGGACTGTCGGCGAAATATTCCAGTATCCGGAACTTACCGGCAACAACAACAGCAATACGCTTGATATTGCCCCGCCAAATCTGAACATTATCGATGGATCAGGGAAAATGGGTGATGGTGCCGATCAGTTTGATGGCACGTGGCAGGTTTATTCAAATCCCCGTGAAATGCTTACCGAGTTCTATGATCCGGGCGGACCCGCATGGCGTCTGACCGATCAGGATTTTCAGCTGCTGAATGATCGTGTAACAGTTTATACAATGGATACTGAGCATGCAGCAGATCCGGACCACCGGCCCATAGCGGCAACGTGGCCGGACGCGGATGTTCGGTACAACATCAACCATATGCTTGAAGAAGACGATCTCACCACTGCTTCAGATGAAAGCGCATTATTCAAGTATTTAATGCCGGTAATCGGGCTGCAGAGATTACGCAGTATCATCGCATGGAGAGACGGCCTGGTGGATCTTAATGGCGACGGCGATCTTGGCGATGAATTTATCGAGCAACCGGTGTCGGATGTGCGATACGACCCGACAGGTCCGGGCTATGTGGCAGCGGATGATTATCCGGTCAGTACGTTTACATACCGTGAACGGGGCAATCCGAATTTCCAGAATCCTATCCTGTCGCCAGCGCTGATAGATCCCGATTACCTGAACATCAGGAACCTGGGCGACCTGTTGACGATCCCGATGTCAATAGGAGAGCCGCTTGTGGCGTATTCCCAGGCTCCAAATCAAAATACCGATTTTGAATTACGGATAACTGATGAAAGCAATAATATTCAGTCTACTGTGAACGACGGGACGTATCCCGATTTTTCGAATTCGGGAACGGAGATCGCGTACAACCAGAATGGCGATATTGTGGTCGACAATCTCGACCTCGATGCCGGACAGACAATTGTAAATAACGCCGATCATCCGTCGTGGGGACCGAACGACGAATCGATAGTTTATTTCGACGATCCCGATCTGGTAATTATAGATCGTGGAACCGGGACCCAGACAACGGTGCCAATGAACAATGTGGATATACCTTCCACACAGAACGATTCAGCGGCGATCCCGTTCTTCGGATCATTTGGTGACGATGCCATACTCGGTGTCGAGGAATTTCAGTTATCGTCCCCGGATTACAATTCGACAGCGGATCAGATCGCTTTTTCGAGAGTGTTCCCGTCGGCACCGGATGACGATTTCCTTGACAGGGGATTGGGTTCGGGATACGGAATAGCCAGGGTAAATGGTGACGGGTCAGGACTACAGCTCCTGACACAGCTGCCGGTAACTTATGACTACGCTCCGGATTATTCATCGGATGGAGATTTCATTTTATTCACGCGAAGTACGTATCTGTTCTGGAACTTACTGGTCAACCAGATTCCCGGAAACGATCTCGATGATTACGCCCTTCCAATTCCGTCTACTTCACTCTGGATAATGAACAGCAATGGTACTGGCCAGTTCCCGGTAATTAACCCGGGAGATATTACATTTGGTCCCGGCGGAAATGGATTGATCAACATTGACTTTATTAACGCCAACAGAATTGAGATAACAATGCATAATCCGATGTTCGGGAATTTCTCCCCGGACGATTCGGATATAATCTTTATGGATGTCGAGCTTCATTTCGAGGTTGACAGGACCGCTCCCGCACCGCAGGAAGTTACTATGCTCGACGATCCGATCACGCATGTTTA
>DASWIV010000384.1:0-13799 GCA_036397475.1 bacterium | reverse complement strand
GGTCCGATCTCCGCTCCGGCTATCGACGGGTTCTTTTTCTGGAATCAGGATGGCTCCATGAAAAAATTTATGGAAATAAACCAGGACATTTTCGACCTGGATCCCGGGATTACCCATACACCCATGGACCGCCTTGGCCTCGAAGGGCTTACATTCCGGGATTACCGTCCGGTGGAGATTGAAAGCTCCGGAATTGACGATGTAGTGAGCATGTCGCGTCCGTGGGTACGCATCGATGTGGATGAGGATGAACCTGAGATGCTCGATGGATTCCTTCAGGCTACCGGAACCAGCATTTTTACATGTTACCTTAAACAGCCTGAATGGTATTTCCAGGTATTCTGGCGGACCTCTGAGCAGGAACCGTATACACTTATATATTCAGACGATGGAGACCTTGTCAGGCTGAATGCCATCCCCGCTGAAGACGCAGAATCAGACCCGATGCCGGTAAATGTCTACAATCTCATCCCTGCCGTTCATTATATGGACAAAACGATTGTTTTCTGTATCCAGGATCCACGTTTTGAGCGGCGTGAAGGTGTATATACAGTCGAATTTCCGATACCCTTAATGGCTGTGATGTTCACAGGCGATGATCTCCTCACCAGCAATCCCACTGTAATCTGGGAAAGCACGGTTTATAATTTCTTCAACAACTGCGTTGTCATTTACACCGGGGAAGACCATAGGCCTTATATAGTGGGATACAACCAGGAGACCGGAAACATCACGGTTTTCGACCCGTTAACCGCTACAATCAGAACTATGGGTGCGTCCCGGATCGCCCCACAGACTGATTCGGACCCGATTTCCTGCCTTGTCGAAGGGCTCGGTCTGCCATCTGATCCTCAATATATTTTCATCCACGATCCTAACGCGAATACAATTGTCAAACATGAAATATTGATAAGCCGGACGATGGAGGAAGAAATTCGAGGTTCCGATGGCCTGGCACCCGATTAATGTAATTTTCTTGTGAAAAGGTTGTCAATCGCATAGGATTGGTATATATTTAACTGAGGTTAAGAAATATTTCACATAATCGTTTTTTGGCCATTTGAAGGCTGTACACACTTTCAAAAAATGTTATAGTCCTTCACTCTGATTAAGATTTTTTAAACTCACGATATTTCGGGTGTTAATATTATGGTTGATACGGAAAACACCGATTCGGGTAGCGTTTCTGAAGAAGTAAAGGCGGCGTTACCGGAGGAAGTTGAGTTCTTAACAGATAAGTTCGGTGCAGGAAAGGTATCGTCGCACAGGTTATGGCGCGGCGAATTGTCCATCGGTATAGATAAATCCATTCTTCGCGACGCTGTTCAAGCGCTTCGCGACGAATTTTCCCCATCGTACAATTACATTTCATATGTTACAGCGGACCACTGGATCGAATGGGATCCGCCGGTGATGGATATCATATACCAGTTCAGGGCGCTTCCCGGTTCAGGTAAGGAACTCAGGCTTGTGGTCAGAGTACCGGATGAAGGGACTATCGAAGTCGACAGTATCGCCGAAATGCATCCCGGATCCGACTGGCATGAGCGCGAGGTCTACGACCTGTTCGGGGTCATTTTTAAAGGGCATCCCGACCTCAGAAGAATTCTCACGCCGGAAACTTATCCTGAACATCCGCTGCGCCGCGATTTTCCAGGGCAGGGTAAGGAACTGATGGAATTCCATGACAGGCTGATCGCTCAGTGGAATGTCTCTGACGATGAGCGCGATTATGACGGCAAATTCGGAGATCCCTGGGTGAATCGGGTGCAACAGCAGTACGTGGGCGATGTCTCACTGAGGCGACTCGCGAGTTCTCTTGGATATGAAGGAGAAGTACAGGAACCCGGCGATGTCGGCTATCAATCCTACGAAAAAGAAACCCTTCATCCGGATGATGAAAAGAAAGAGGGTGAGAATTCATGACCCAGGCAGCAACCGGAGAAAAGAAAACTCAAACCCTCAACATGGGACCACAGCATCCTGCGACTCATGGCGTGTTACGCCTGGAGCTTGAACTCGATGGCGAAGTAATAACCGAATGCAAACCCCATATCGGTTACCTACATACGGGAATTGAAAAAACCGCTGAAAGCAAGACTTACCACCAGGGGATTGTCCTCTACGACCGGATGGATTATCTCGCTCCGATGTCGAACAACATGGCGTACATCGGCGCGGTTGAAAAATTGTGCGACATCGAGGTCCCTGAATACGCGCAGGTAGTACGTGTAATCCTTCTCGAACTCACACGCCTGAAATCGCATCTCGTCTGGCTTGGGACCCACGCGATGGATATCGGCGCCATGAGTGTTTTCCTCTACGTATTCCAGGAACGGGAAAAAATTCTCGATATTTACGAAGCCTGTTCCGGCCAGAGGATGATGTCGTCCTACCTGATGGAAGGCGGGTTATGGAAGGATGTACCTGAGGATTTTGTCCCGAGAGTTGAACAGTCACTGAAAGATGTAAGGGCCTGCCTCAAGGAATGCCATACACTCCTTTACAACAATCCCATCTGGAGACGGCGTACTGAAGGCATCGGCATAATACCGAAAGACGATGTCCTCAAGCATGGGCTCAGCGGTCCGATCGCCCGAGCCAGCGGTTTAAACTGGGATATAAGAAAATCAAACCCGTACATGGGTTATGAAACATACGATTTCGAAGTGCCTGTCCGCGAAGAAGGAGATATTTTCGCGCGGTACGACCTGAGATTGGTCGAGATGGACCAGTCCCTTCTGATTATCAGGCAGGCACTCGACCGGATGCCCAACGCGAAAGGCGAGTACAGGGGACACCACCCGATTTACATCCCGCCAGATCGCGACAGGCTTAATAAGAGCATGGAATCGCTCATCAGGCACTTCAAGTTTTACACAAGCGGATACCCGACTCCGCGCGGGTCAGTGTACTTTGCTGTTGAGGCGCCTAAGGGCGAGTTGGGATTCTTCATTTCAAGCGACGGCAGCGAAAAGCCTCACAGGCTCAAGGTAAGGGGACCTTCGTTCACTAACGTCTCCTACCTCAGGGTGATATCACCCGGGCACCTGGTTTCGGACGTCGTCGCGATTATAGGCAGTATTGACATCGTTCTTGGTGAAATAGACAGATAAATTTTCGTACGGAGGCGATTAAAAAATGTGCGAAGATTGTGGATGCGATTACACTACACCAGCGGGCGAAGTTACTCACTTTTTTGGCAAACCCATGGTCGTGGTTATAAAATGCGACCAGGCTTTGCATAACGGCGACGAAATACAGATCAAGGGCTCTACAACGGAATTCACCATGACAGTGGCTGGCATGAGAAACGAAGCGGAAGAGGAAGTCGACCACTGCCATTCCGGAGAATTGTGCGCTTTTAAATCCAGTGAAACCGCGCGTCCCGGAGACAAAGTTTATTTATACAAGCGTGAGACAACGGCATAATGTTTCCAGAGCATTTAGTTAAAGAAATCGAGAACCTGTTCAGGAATTACCCTACCAAACGTCCGGCGCTCATAATGGCGCTGCACGCGGTACAGAAAGAATTCGGGCACCTCTCACCGGAATCGTTTGAGGAGCTTGGCGAAATGTTCGACGAGCATCCCGCCGAGATCGAATCGGTGGCGACCTTTTACACGATGTTCCACTTCGAACCGGTAGGAAAATGCCTCATCGAAGTGTGCACTAACGCGAGCTGCATGATAATGGGCTCTGACAATATCGTGGCCCATATCGAAAAGAAACTAGAGATCAAGATGGGTGAAACTACATCGGATGGCATGTTTACGGTTAAGGAAGCGGAATGTCTCGCGGCCTGCGACATGGCACCGATGATGATAATCGGCGAAGATTATATCGGCCCTCTGACTGTTGAAAAGGTCGATAAGATCATAGACGAATGGCGCGCCGCGAACGGCGGCTGAATTGGAGCAATGCATTGAGTGAACCATCCGGGGAAAAAAATCCCCTGGATGATCTCGAACCGGGAGACCGCGACGAGGAATTCAACCCCTTCGACTGGTGCCTGGCAGCGGGATGCGGTTGCGGGGGATGTCTCGACCCGACCGGATGTCTCGACGCGATGAGCCAGGGCTGTCTGGGTTGCCTGGATAGTTGTCTGACCCGGTTGGGATGCGGAACAATTGTTCTGGCAGTTTTGATAGGAATTGGAAAACTGATATTTTAACCCCCCCCCGGAGTAGATGATGGGGGAGGGTTAAAAAAAAGTAAATACAAATGACTGTAGAGCAACCGAAAAAAGAAGAACTCACGATCTACTCGTACATCGACGATCCGAATTCGGCTACACTCGAGTGCGCCCTGAAAAATGGCGCATATGAAGGCCTGAAGAAAGCTCTCAAGATGGAACGGGACGCTGTCACCGAAGAAGTGAAGAACTCGGGACTTCGCGGACGTGGCGGCGCTGGATTCCCTGCCGGCATCAAGTGGAGCTTCATGCCGAAAGAGCCTACTCCTGAAAAGCCAAATTACCTTGTTGTAAATGCCGATGAGGGTGAGCCGGGTACATTCAAGGATCGCGAGATCATGAATAAGGTTCCTCATAAATTAATCGAGGGAATCGTCATCGCATGTTACGCGATGAGGTCTCACCGCTCTTATGTTTACGTCCGTGGTGAGATGTACGGGGCATATGCCGCGTTACAGAAAGCGATCAAGGAAGCTACCGACGCCGGGTATCTTGGGAAAAATATTTTGGGATCAGGCTATGACTGCGACATTATTCTCCACCGTGGCGCAGGCGCGTACATCTGCGGCGAAGAATCCGCGCTGCTGGACAGCCTTGAAGGAAAACGCGGCCACCCCAGAATGCGTCCTCCGTTCCCGGCCCAAAAAGGCGCTTTCTCGATGCCAACAACAGTTAACAATGTCGAGACTATTGCCGCGGTGCCATGGATCATAATCCACGGAGCCGATGGATACCGGAAATGGGGAACTGAAAAATCTCCCGGCACAAAAGTTTTTTCCGTATCGGGTCATGTAAATAATCCCGGGAATTATGAAGTAGCCCTGGGAACTCCGCTTCGGCAGATTATTGAGATAGCCGGCGGAATGAAAGATGGAAAAGCGTTCAAGGCATGTTTCCCGGGCGGATCGAGCTGTCCGCTTCTGGGCGCTGATTTTCTTGACACACCATGGGATTACGAATCATTGATGGCTGCGAAGTCCATGCTGGGGTCTGGCGGAATTATTGTTATGGATGAAGACACCGACCTTGTGAGGGTCATGTGGCGTGTCGCGAAATTCTACGCGCATGAATCGTGCGGAAAATGTACGCCCTGTTTCGAAGGCACCTGGTGGATGGAAAAAATGCTCGCGAGGATACTTCGTGGCGAAGGTGTACCTGAAGATCTGAAGACATTGAAAGATGTAGCTGACAATATCGACGGAAAAAGTTTCTGCCCGCTTGGCGAAGCCGCGGCGTGGCCCGTGCGAAGCCTTGTTGTAAGATTCCCGGAGGAATTCGACAAGTATATTCCTGCGGTCGCGGGAGCAAAATCCTGACTACGGACCTGGACCTGTACGGGATGTAACACGTAGAGATGACACAAAATAACGGTGAAAATAATAAAGTAAACCTGACGATCGACGGAGTCCCCGTAAGTGTTGAGCCGGGCACCTTGATCATCGAAGCTGCGCTTAAAGCCGGGATATATATTCCGCGGTTCTGTTACCATAAACTGTTGAAACCATACGCGGGCTGCAGGATGTGCCTTGTCGAAATCCCGAAAGGCTCCGAGCGCGATCCACGCCCGTTTCCGAAACCGCAGCCATCGTGCGCCATCCCGGTACAGGAAGGAATGGCTGTCGAAACACAGTCGGACAGCGTCAACGCAATCCGGCAGGGCGTGATGGAATTTACACTCATCAATCATCCACTCGACTGTCCCATCTGCGACAAGGGCGGTGAATGCGACCTGCAGGACCAGGCGTACCTGTACGGGCGCGACGATTCCAGGTTCCTAGAAAAGAAAATGTTCAGCCGCAATCATGATCTCTCCTCATTGATTGTTCTTGACTATAACCGCTGTATTTTGTGTAAAAGATGTGTCCGCTGGACTGAAGAAGTCGCGGACGATGACCGGCTGATTTTCAAACATCGTGGAAATCACACGGATATCGCTACGTTCAACAACACGACCTTCACAAGTCGTTTCGGTGGGATGACCATTGAATTATGTCCAGTCGGTGCGCTTACCAGTAAAGTTTTCCGTTTCAAGGCGCGACCGTGGGAAACCCTCATCCGTTCATCGACCTGTATGGAATGCGCGAATGGATGCTCTTTTAATGCCAGCTATCGCAATGGCAGGATTATGCGCCTGCTGTCAAGGGAAGACAGGATTGTCAACGGTCCGTTCTTCTGCGACCGCGGACGATTCGCTCATGACTTCATAGAAAATGATGACCGCCTCGTTAAGCCCCTTATCCGGGAAGGAAATAAATTCAGGGCGGCAAGCTGGGATGAGGCCACTGAATACATCGCTAAAAATATCGGTGGCATTTTCCAGGAGAATGGCGGACGGTCTGTCGCCGGAATGATCGACGCTTCCCAGACCCTTGAAGCTCTCTGGACATTCCGACGGCTGATGAAGGACGTAATAGGCACCACGAAAATCGAACAATCGCCGGCTCCGCTTGGAATTGATCCCGACGAATCAAACGCACTGCTCACACGAACGCCGACAATTCGACAGTGCCTTACTTCGCAGAACCTGGTGATGTGGGAAGCTGATCCATTCGACGACGCTCCTGTATTGGGGCTGCAGTTAAAGGTCCAGCAAGATGAAAGAAAAATAAACGGCATCTCGATCTCGTCGCTGAGAACATTCATCGGGCGCCATGGCTTCAATGAATACCGAGCTGCCCCTCACCGCAGGCTGGCGATCCTCGCTGGGATTATCTCCAGGGCTGGCGCGGAAGCGGGCAGTCTTTCCGATGAACTCAAATCGGTTGTTAACGCAGCGAATTCAGCCGCCGCGAATCTGACAGCGGATGAAAAATCTGCAGTCGATAAGACCCTCGCTCACCTTAAAGGTGATGACGCTGTCCTGATCATTGGCGCACCACTTGTCAGGACCGCGAAAAATGAGATCGCCGCGCTGATTGCGCTGATTTCAATTATTGAAAATATAGTTTCGCACAAGGTGAAGGTACTTCCGCTTTACCGTGGAGCGAACTCACTTGCCGCGTTGTTAATTGGGCTGCGTACCCAGGTAGAAGAAGGCGGTCCGCTGAAATTCTCCGGGGACAACGCGACAACATGGGCTGATGAAGTCGAAAAAGGACGCATCAAGGCTATTTTCGCGATCGGCGATGGGCTGAACGAATCGATTGGCGAGAAGGGACTGGATAAATTATCGAACCTCGATTTTCTCGCCGTGGTGACTGACTTCATGAATCCGCTCGCTGCGAGAGCCGATGTCGTACTGCCGGGAGTGGCGTCGTGGGAGCTATCCGGTACTTCGGTCAATTTCGATGGCACCATCCGCAAGCTGAATGAGATAGTCAATCACCCGACTGGCGCGTGGAAACTCGAAAATGTATTTTCATCGATCGCCAGGCACCTGGAAACCGAAATTTCGGCTGACCACCATAAAATTCATGCCGAGCTAGGGGCATTCCACAGAGCATTTAAACCATTAGCCGATCCGAAATCCGAAAAAATAGATATCGCCACTGAAGGTAAATTCAGATTCTCCGATGCCGAGAAAGCGTTTGGGAATCTGAACGCGCCGTCCGATGGAAACTACGGTGTCATCATAAATGAAACCGTATGGCAGCATGACACACGTGGTTATCACAGCGAGCAGGTCTCACAGATGCCCGAGGAATTCTGCGTCGGGCTTTCGAAAAAGGACGCTTCCAGCCTTGGAGTGAAACCTGGCGATACGTTGAAAATTTCGACATCCGCAGGCTCTTTGACCGCGCCGGTTAAAACCGTCAAGGTTCCGGATGGCTATGTCCTTCTTCCTGTTGGATACAGGGATAATTCTCTCGCGGATCTTGGATTGATCAGGAAACCGCAGTTAACAGTAAGCCTTGAGCGTGTCGAATCAGAGGTCGCGATAGCGTAATGGTAAATCTGCTGATAATACTGGCAAAAATTATGCTGGCCCTGCTCGGGCTGTTAACCGGAGCCGCGTACATGACCTGGTTTGAACGGCGTCTTGTTGGAAAAATTCAGGACAGGATCGGACCGAACCGTGTCGGATGGGAAGGACTTCTCCAGCCAGCGGCGGACGGGCTAAAGCTACTTTTGAAAGAAGATATCATACCTTTCGGAGCCGATCGCCTTACGCATGGGCTCGCGCCGATACTCGCCGTATTCATCGGACTCTCGGCGATCCTGATCGTCCCGGTTGGTGACCAGGTCAGTATCGCGGGCTATGATGTCCCGCTTGTAATCGCGAATGTCGGAATCCTCTTTTTCTTGGCGTTTTCATCGCTCGCGGTATATTCGGTCGTTCTCGCCGGATGGGCGTCGCACAATAAATTTTCACTCTACGGCGCTCTGCGCGCCTCCGCCCAGATGGTCAGCTATGAAATCTCGATGGGACTCGCGGTTGTCGGAGCGGTGCTTCTGTGGGGAAGCATCAGTCTTGTTGACATGGTCCATGCCCAGGGAATTGGGAATTTAAAAGAATTGATTTATTTCCTGTTGTCGATTCCGTTTTTCATCGTGTTTTTCATATGCGCGCTCGCTGAAACGAACCGCGCTCCTTTCGACCTTCCCGAGTGCGAAAGCGAACTTGTCGCCGGATTCCATACCGAGTATTCAGGAATGAAATTCGCCAGTTTTTTCATCGCCGAGTACGCGAACATAATAGCGATATCCGCGGTGGTTGTTACGGTATTCCTCGGTGGATGGAAGGGTCCCGGCATCCTTGGACTTGGCGATCTCCCGTTCATCTGGTTCTTCATAAAACTGTTCGGAATGCTCTGGATGTTCGTCTGGATTCGCGCGACATTTCCTCGATTCCGATACGATCAGCTGATGGACTTCGGATGGAAATCCCTTCTTCCATTTACTCTCGCATGGCTTCTTGTTGTCGGATTCGTGGTTGCGTGGTGGGGACCGGTGACCGCCGCATAAAAAATGAAATTGTCGATTGCTAACATGGTAATTTTTCTTTTTGCGTTTGGACTGATGCCAGTTCCGGCATATGCCGGTGCGGATTCATTCGATGAAGCCCTGGAAGTTTTTGAGACAATCGCGCAGAATGGCGACACGGACGCTTTCCTGACGATGATCTCACCTGAAGGAATAAAAATCGGAAAGGACGAATATTCACAGGTTGAGTTTCAGGATTTATTTGACACGAATGACGAAATAAGCGTGGACGTCGTTAAAATAGATGAAACCAGGCTCGAGATTGGAGCACGCGACTTATTTTTCGGAGACGAACAGGTCTTTGACACTATAGACGGAATAAAATTAACGCACTACGAGAAGGTGGAAAACGGGGCATGGTCGATTGATGGGGTAATGGCAAAATGGGAGCACGGTGAACTTGATACATTCATGTTCGAAGCTTCAGGGCTGAGCGTAATGATGATTCCACCCCTGATGAGGTATGCATTAGTGTTCCACCAGGTCGACGAACAGTGGTATCTTCATGGATTAGTTCTATATGATATCGATAATAATTGGATAACTGAGTGAGTTGAACTTTTAATGAATATTTTTACTGAATCTATTGCAGCAGCGAAAGCAATTTTGACCGGACTCCAGACTACCGGCTCTCACGTGCCGCGTAAACCTGTCACCTTCCAGTATCCCGAACAGCCGAAACCGGTCTCGCCAAGGTTCAAGGGACGGCACCTGCTCCAGCGATATGAAAATGGCTTGGAGCGATGTATCGGATGTTCTCTTTGCGCGGCAGCATGTCCCGCTGAGGCGATCTATGTCGAGGCGGCAGAAAATAATCCCGACGACCCGATTAGCTACGGCGAGCGCTACGCAAAGGTCTACGAAATAAATCTCCTGAGATGCATCTACTGCGGATTCTGCGAGGACGCGTGTCCGGTGGACGCTGTGGTGATGGGAAAAAATTACGAGTTATCTAACGACGACAAAAGTAAATTTATTATAGATAAGAGTACAATGCTGGTTCCCGAGGATAAGGGATTCGGCGAAAACGAATATGTGGGGGGTATGGGATTTTAATCAAGCCCTCCCTAACATGGGCTTCGCAACATGGATGTTAATGGACCAATTATCGGAGTAATCGAAAATGTCGTTATCGGCTTTTTCGGTTTCACCGCGATCATCGGAGCGCTTATCCTGGTGCTCCAGAAAAACCCGGTACGTGCGGCGCTCGGACTCCTTCTCAGCATGGTCAGCATAGGCATGCTGTTCCTAGCTGAAGGCGCGTCGTTCGTCGGCTTCGTACAGCTGATGATCTACGCCGGCGCGATCGTAATACTTTTCCTCTTTGCCGTTATGCATTTCCCTCTCGGACGCCAGAAGCGTCCGCGGTTGCCGCATATGGATGCTATCGGTTTCCTTGGTGTGGTTGTGCTTGGCATAACGATGCTGATCAATCTGGCTCTCATATTCCAGTCCAAACTGCTGGCCTCCGGATTTGCCCCGCGGTTGCATCCCAATATTGAAGTAAAAAATATCGGGCTCCGGTTCATGGACGACTGGATTTACCCGTTCGAACTTATCAGTGTCCTGCTGCTTGTCGGTGTGATCGCCGCTGTTTATATCACGCGCGGTCCTGGACACCTGAAAAATCCCGGGGGTGATGAATGATGGCGTTTTATGTGGTCGCGGTCGCGGTACTTCTCATCATCATCGGAGCCGCCGGGGTAGTACTCAGGCGAAATCCCCTGATCATACTGATGAGTATCGAATTGATGCTTAACGGCGCTAACCTGATACTTGTCACTGTCGACCGGGTCTCGAACACACTCGACGGCACTCTCTTCGCGACTATGTTGATCGGCATCGCTGCCGCAGAGGTCGCTGTGGGACTTGCCATGGTCGTGAGAATATTCCGTGACGAGCCTGTCGCTGATGTCGATGATTATCATACTTTGAATGGCTGACAAATGGATCTGAACTTACTGCAAAGAATCGTACCGCTGATTCCGTTATTCCCCCTGGCGGGGTGGATACTGATTGGAATCTTCGGCAGACGGATGGGCCATAAATCTGTTGGAGCCCTTGCTACCGCGCTTGTCTTCGCTTCATTCGCCGTGGGTGTGTTCACATTTATTACGGCGATGAAAGCACCGGGCGAATTGCCGGCGCGCCTCATCTATTTTGACTGGGTCGCGGCAGGCGGACTGGTAGTGCCCATAGGATTCCAGATCGACCAGCTTTCGCTCCTGATGGTCGGAGTTGTCAGCGGTGTCGGGGCACTCATTCACCTGTATTCAACCGGGTACATGAAAGGCGATCCCGGTTACCCTAGATTTTTCTCCTACCTCAACCTGTTCACATTTTTCATGCTGGTGCTGGTGCTGGCTGAAAATTACTTATTGATGTTTGTCGGATGGGAAGGTGTCGGACTCTGCTCTTACCTTCTCATCGGATTCTGGTATACCAATTCAGCGCCAACACAGGCTGGCAAAAAAGCGTTTATCGTCAACAGGATCGGCGACGCGGGTTTCATTATCGGTCTTATGCTGCTGGTTACAAGTCCTCTCGCTGTTCCTGAACATGGTACAACCGAAGGGCTTCGGACGCTTTCCTACCAGCCGCTGTTCGATAACGTCATTCATTTGATTGAATCGGATCCTGCCACCTTTACAGCGACTCTCGCCCCACTGGTTACAATAATAACCATATGCCTGTTTTTTGGCGCAACCGGAAAATCCGCCCAGCTGCCACTGTACACATGGCTTCCCGACGCGATGGAAGGCCCTACACCGGTTTCGGCATTGATCCATGCCGCTACAATGGTCACGGCTGGAGTTTACATGGTCGCGCGGTCCCACGTGCTGTTCGCGATCTCTCCAACCACGATGGCGATCATTGCCATTGTCGGTGCCGTAACCGCGATCTTCGCGGCGACAATCGCGCTTGTCCAGACCGACATTAAACGGGTCCTGGCATATTCAACAATTTCTCAGCTTGGATATATGTTCGTCGGATGCGGTACCGGAGCGTTTTTCGCCGGGATTTTCCACCTGATGACCCACGCCTTTTTCAAGGCGTGCCTGTTCCTTGGAGCAGGATCGGTTATCATCGGATGCCACCATGAACAGGACATGAGAAAAATGGGCGGGCTGCGAAAATTCATGCCGATCACAGCGTGGACATTCCTCGTAGCGACCCTTGCCATCGCCGGAGCTCCCGGCCTGGCTGGATTCTTCTCAAAAGACACTATTCTCCATGAAGCGTTTACCCTTCCGTTTGCCGCCGGGTCAGCCGGACAATTCGCGGGCATTGTCGGATATATCACTGCCCTCCTCACCGCGGGATACATGTTCAGGCTTTATCTCCGGACATTCGAAGGGCCGTATCTTGGCGACGAACATCATAAACCACACGAGACTCTGCCATCCATGACCGGTGTACTTGTGGTTCTGGCGATTTTGAGTGTGCTTGGCGGATGGGTGGGATTTTCGACCAATTACCAGCAGGCTACTCCGATCCAGGCTTACCTGAATCCGGTCTTTCACCACGGAGTCGAGGCTGCCGCCCATTATCTTGAGGTCGAAGAAGTTAAATCGCCACCGTATGTGTACATGCTGGTATCGATCATAGCTTTCGCGCTTGGCCTTTTCCTCATGTACACCTACATCAGGCAGAATCCTGAAATTCAGAGAAATCTCAAATTGCGCTACCATGCCGTTTACAAAATGTTATGGGAGAAGTACCGCGTCGACGAACTTTACGCGAACCTGTTCACTAAACCGGGAACGTGGCTGTGCGGAGTCCTGTGGAAAAATGTTGATGAACATGTCATCGACGATGGCCTGGTCGAAGGAACCGGCCGGGCGACCGAATGGCTTGGCCAGGCGATCAGGCCCATGCAGACCGGATTCCTGAGAAGTTACGCACTATACATTGTGATAGGAGTCGCTATACTCATCCTGCTGGCGAGTGTTTAAGGAGCTATGGACAGCAATCTGCCTCTAAATCTCATTGTCTTCGGACCCGCGATACTCGGGTTGCTTGTGTTCATTCCTCACAAGGACGACAAGTCGGGCCTGATGAATTTCGCGCTGAGCGCATCCATCGTAACGTTTTTGTATTCGCTCACACTGATTTTCAGGTTCGATCCCACCGTGTCCGATATGCAATACGTGACCAATCTCCCGTGGATTTCGGTCAATGACAGTATCAAGGTCGATTACCACATCGGCATCGACGGTATCAGCCTGTTCCTTGTTCTCCTTACGACATTCATCACACCTATCGCTATTCTCTCGACGCAAAACGCGATCAAGAAAAATTACAAGCAATTTCTATACATGATACTGCTCCTTGAATCCGCGATTCTTGGAGTCTTTGTTTCTCTCGATCTGGTCCTGTTTTATATATTCTGGGAAGTTCAGCTTATCCCCATGTATTTCCTCATCGGGGTCTGGGGATCGGGCAACCGAATCAACAGCGCGATGAAATTCGTGCTCTTTACCATGATCGGCTCGGTCCTGATGCTTGTCGCGATACTTGTTCTGTACGGCATCAGCTATAACCGAACATTCGACATAGTAACACTATACACCGACCCGAATGTGGTAGCGCTAACAAAATTTGCTCAGGGATGGATGTTCTGGGCATTTTTCGTCGCATTCGCGATAAAGGTACCTCTGTGGCCGGTACACACGTGGCT
>DASWIV010000383.1:0-7145 GCA_036397475.1 bacterium | reverse complement strand
TGAGAGGGCGGTGTCCTAACCACTAGACGATGGGACCACGCAACTTTCCTACGTTACACTCAGTCCAATTAAAAATCAACTCAATATTTTTTCATGAATGCATGAATTTCTTATTTAAATATGAGATTATTTAACAGCCTGATTTGATTTGAAAATACCATGCTCTGGAGGAGTGTATGTTCAATCAGACAATGTATAGCTCCGGCTCACGAGCCAGGTTTACTCCGAACAGGGAACGTAGCGGGTGCCTGTGGATTCTTCTGATCCTGGGTACAGTCGGAGGAATCGTAAGTATGTTCCGTGGCTGCTCCATGCCTGACAAAGATAGCATGGCGATGCTGAGTGCATTTTATGGAGAAACTCCTGACTGGTACTGGTATGTAAACGGATTCTCCCAGTTCCTGGGCCTCATTTGCATCTTCGGAATCTGGTTCTGGAAAAAATGGGGATGGTACGGAATTATCGTTATTAATGTCGTCGGTATTCTGGTCGCCATGGCCGCTAATTTCCTGATTGGATACACAATACTCGGGGCGATTATCGGCCTGGCGATATGGTGGGCGGTCCTGTCAGGACATTGGCATAACTTAGAATAAATGCCTACCTGAGCCTCAGCATATGGATACAGAAATACTTTTTCTCGTCCACCCAGTATTTCTCCACATCGAAGCCGGCTTCCGACGCTGTCTCCTCGAACAATTTCGGATTGTATTTGTGTGAGTATTCAGTCAGCACATGCTCGCCTTCCGAAAAATGGACATGGTGCCCATTCAGGTCAACGTCCAGGTCCCCTTTTGAAATAAGATGCATCTCGATCCTTTCCCACTCCTCATTGTAATAAGCATAGTGCTCAAACGCCTCTTCAGGTATGTCCACACGGAATTCGTAATTTATTCGCCTGATCAGGTTCAGATTGAACGCTGCCGTTACCCCCTTTGAGTCGTTGTACGCCGCTTCCAGGACATCCTGGTCTTTTTGCAGGTCAATCCCTACCAGCAATCCTCCCCGGTGGTTACACATCGAAGCAGCTTTTTTCAAAAATTGCAGCGATCCCTTCGACGTGAAATTCCCGAGTGTCGACCCGGGAAAATATCCCATCTTCGATCTCGGGGCGCGCTTTGACCGAGGGAGTTCGATGTTCATCCAGAAATCCGCGCAGACCGGCATTACCTCAAGATTTGGAAACGACTCCGCTATCTTCTCCGACGACTTCACCAGTATTGTCTTTTCAATTTCGATCGGGATAAACGCCACGGGATCTTCCATGTGGCTCAGCAGCATATGTGTCTTGATCCCCGAGCCGCTTCCAAATTCAAACAATGTGCATTCCGGACCGATAGACTTCGCGATATCTACAATATGCTCACGCATTATCGAAAGCTCTGTTCGCGTGACGTAATACTCATCGAGCATGGTTATCTGCTCGAATAATTCGCTGCCACGTTTATCGTAGAAATATTTGCTCGGGATAAACTTCCGTGGAGATGAAAGCCCTTCGATAATGTCCTGCCGCACATCGGTACGTACAGGCTCCATGTCATAAAGCGTGAAAAGCTTATGCCTTATTTCTTTCATTGATCCTTGGCTAACCGCAATCCGGAAAACTGAAATCTGGTGTGGGGAGCCCAGAAATTTCTGTATGTCGGACGCACGTGAGTCGCCGACGTACCGAACGATCCGCCCCTCAAAACAAACTGATTGACCATAAACTTCCCATTATATTCCCCTACCGCCCCGGGAGCCGCGACAAATCCGGGATACGGCGAGTAATGGCTCTGCGTCCACTCCCAGACATCGCCGTACATCTGGCTAGGTGCGCCGGGCTTAAGTTCCGCCGCTCTCGTATGATAATTTCCACTCTCGACCAGATTTCCGTCGATCGGGACATCCCCCGACGCCGCTTCCCATTCAAATTCCGTAGGGAGCCTGCATTCCGCCCATCGGGCGTAAGCATCAGCCTCAAAATAACTCAGGTGAGTTATCGGTTCCGATAAATTTACCGGGACAAAACCGTTCAATGTAAAATGCCGCCATTCGCCATCGAATCTCTCCCAGTACAACGGCGACTGCCATCCTTCATTCTTCACTGTATACCATCCTAGGTCAAGCCAGAATTCGGGGCGTTTGTACCCACCTTCATCAATGAAATTTATATATTCCCCGCACGTGACCAGCCTATTCGCGAGAAGATAAGGGCGCATGAATGTCTCATGGCGCGGTCCTTCGTTGTCATAGTAAAACCCTTCGCCCTCGTGCCCGATAGAGACCATTCCACCGGGAAAATGCAGCCACTCATGCTTCGATACATTTATATCCGCTGTTTTTATTTTCTCTCTATACCGCGGATGTAGAGGATTGTGCGAAAGAACATGTTTGATATCGGTAAGAATTAATTCCTGGTGCTGCTGCTCGTGGTGAAGCCCAAGGACTATCAGGGGTGATAAATCGGCCAGCCTGTCACCGGATAATCCTTTGATAAATCTGGCCATGCCTTCATTAACATGCTCCCGGTATTTATAAATGTCCTCCACAGTTGGACGAGATAACATGCCACGTACCGGACGTTTCCACATATCACCGATCGCGTTGTAATAGGAATTGAACAGGAAATTATAAAGGGGATGGTATTCCGTGTAGTCCGGGAGATGGTCGCGAAGGATGAATGTCTCGAAGAACCATGTCGTATGGGCGAGATGCCATTTTGTGGGGCTCGCTTCCGGCATAGATTGAACCACATAGTCTTCTGTTTCGAGCGGCTCACAAAGCGATTCGCCGAACGACCGGACGTAGTTAAATCCAGCCAGGAGTTTATCCGGACTGAAGTCCCTTTTATTAAACTGTATGTCCGGTAATTTAGTGCCTGCAGACTTTACGGATTGCATATTTCCCCCCGCTGTAATAATTAAAGAAATATCGTCCATTAAACATACCCTATCGAAAGCCCCATTTCAAATATTGGCTATCCTTCACTTTGGCAATCAAGGAAACTGATCCCTCTTATTTCTGATCATAAATTATTTATTACATATGGCAAACTAATCTGTTATACTCCGCGTGAAATTCATATTTCGGCAAATACCGAATAAATTTACTCCGGAAAAATAATGGCTCCCAACATATTCCAGATATTCGCAAAATCTCCCTTCGAGCCTCTCACAGAGCATCTTAAAAAATGCGTGGAGACCGCGGAAAAAGTCCCGGTCATCATTGATGCGCTTAAAAAAGGCGACAGTACATCCACCAAGAATGTCGCCAAGGAAATAATGGCGCTTGAGCACGATTCGGATGAATTGAAAAATGAGATCCGGAATCACCTTCCTAAAACCGTGTTCCTTCCAGTAGACCGCCGCGACCTTTTACGGCTTCTTTCATCACAGGACGAGATAGCTGACAGGGTCGAGGATCTTGCGGTAGCCATAACCATAATGGAAAACCTTAGCGTACCTGAATCCATTGTCGAGGAACTCGACCGTGTGGTTGGGCTGGTCATGGACTGTGTTCACGAAGCGATGGCTATCGGCAATGAAATGGATGAACTGCTGGAAGCCGGATTTGGAGGAGCGGAAGCCGACAGGGTCCAGAAAATGATACATAACATCGGCGAACTTGAATGGAGGGCGGACAAACGCCAGTACAAACTCAGCCAGGCGCTGGTTCTTGCGGCGGACAACCTTAAGCCTGTCGAGATCGTGATGTGGGTTGAGATCATAAAAAATCTGGGGCGCATCGCCAACGCGGCGGAAAGATATTCTAAGGAATTGAGAAGGACTCTTGTAAAATAGAGATTGTGAAGAGGGTACCCTCCCCCGGGGTCTTCCGGGGAATTCAAACCTGAAGGAATTATAGAGCCGAGATTTGGAACCGGTTTCATTAATACTTGTTCTTACGGGAATCTTCGGATTTTACATGGCGTGGAATATTGGCGCTAACGATGTCGCCAACGCCATGGGGACAAGTGTAGGCTCCCGCGCTCTCACCTATAAACGAGCTATTCTGGTCGCCGCCGTCTTCGAATTTGCCGGCGCGTTTTTTGTAGGAAGCCATGTCACCGCAACAATCCAGGGAAAAATTATCGATGTAGAGTTCTTCACCGACAACACCTTAGACCTGATGATCGGAATGATGTCGTCACTGCTTGCAGCCGGGATATGGCTTCAATTCGCGACATGGCGCGGCTGGCCGAATTCGACAACTCATTCTATTCTCGGAGCAATCATGGGCTTCGGGATCGCCAGCGGCGGCATCGGACTGATTAAATGGGACACCATCTGGAAAATTATCGCAAGCTGGATAATCAGCCCGATCGTCGGCGGTATTATCGCGTGGCTCGTTTTCCTGGTGATCCTTCGTGGGATAATCCGGCGTAAAGATCCGCGCAAGGCATTGATCCAGATAGTACCCATGCTACTGTTCTTGATGTTCTTCGTGATCACCCTCAGCATGTTTTTCAAGGGGCTTAAAAATCTGAATCTGGAATTTTCAAATTTCCAGATAATCGCGATCTCATTTGGGATTGGATTGATAGTAGCGATCGCCGGACGAATATTAATTCCCCGTGTGGTTGAAAAGGGCGCCATCGGGCACTCGCGGAGACATGTCGAGAGAATATTTTCTACCCTCCAGATAATGACCGCATGTTACATGGCATTCGCACATGGTGCCAACGATGTCGCAAACGCAATCGGACCATTAGCTGCAGTCGTAAATGTCGCGTCGGGAAGTATTGAAACTCTTACGAATACAGTACCACCATGGACACTTATGCTCGGGGGTGCGGGAATTGTAATTGGCCTGGCGACATGGGGTTATAAGGTCATGAAAACTGTGGGGATGAGCATCACAATGATATCCCCGACACGTGGATTCGCCGCTGAATTCGGGGCTGCCACCACAGTATTGATATGCAGTAAAATGGGACTCCCTGTCAGCACCACCCATTGCCTTGTAGGAGCGGTAATAGGCATTGGACTCTCACGTGGAATAAATTCGGTGAATATGAAGGTGGTTAAGGAAGTTGCGGTCAGCTGGCTCACCACTGTACCGGTCTCAGGAGTGGTGTGCGCATTGCTTTATTACCTGTTCAAATGGATGCTGACGTAAAATGCCCTGCCGGGTGCCCGCTGGTCTTGACTTAGGGGATGCATTGGTATAGATTAATCAGCCGCGCTGGGGAGTAGTCCAACGGTAGGGCGCCAGGTTCTGGCCCTGGATATCTGGGTTCGATTCCTAGCTCCCCAGCCAGTTAGGATTTAGCCCCCCTTCGACCAGCAAATCGAAGGGTTTTTTGTAGGAATAATGCACCTTACAGCCCGACAGGGTCGAGTTCGATAGTAGAATTTTTAGTAAATTGCGTTTTTGAGACCAATCCGCCTGTAAGTAAGATGAATAGGCGTTTTTAGCGAGTTCTATAATTTTAGTCCCTAGTTCGAGCCAGTGTGTCCCGGAGCCGTTTTTCGAGTTCATTTGCCATTCGATTTCCGAAAGTTCATCCGTCCACGATTTCGACTTCTCACGCCATAGATCTTCGGAAATTATCCCGTCGAGTTTGTCCGTGTAAGCCTGATCCAGTCGCCTATGTAACATTTCCTTTCGCTTCTTTAGGTCTTGAACGACAGACTTTCTAAGTTCAATCTCCGTTTCGTTGTCATCACGGAGTGTCCTGATAATCAGATCATGCAGTTTCGTGTCAAAATTCAGACCGCGTACCGCTTCCTCAAACTGTTCATCGAGAGATTCCTGACGCACAAACACCGGTTTGCAGTTCCCGCGTCCGTTGGTGCAATGGTAGTATACGTACTTCCCCTTTTTGATTTCAGCCGTGATCGCGCAACCGCAATTCGCGCACGTCATTAAACCGGCGTATGCGAAGTCGCGCCGGACGGATTTCGGCTTGTTCGCGGCACGGAACACGCCTTGCACTCGGTCGAACAGGTCTTTGTCGATAATCGCATCGTGATTGCCGTGATATGTCTCGCCTTTGATCACCATGACACCGTAATAAAACGGGTTCTTGAGAATTTTTTCTAGTTGACTCTTGCTCGGCAAGCGTAAACGATCCTTGTAGATTCGCCCGTCGTTCCTGAATTTTTCTCGCAGGGTGTGAAGTGAATAGTGTCCGGTCGCGTAATTCTTGAAAAAGTACAGAACATTCTCCGCTTCACGCGGTTCTATTTCGAGATTCTTATGCTTCTTGCCGTTGCGGTAGCCGTACGGCGCAAGATGCGGCCATTCACCGCGCATGATCTTCTGTCGGGTTCCTTTCTTCACTTCGTCGGATAGGTTGTCGATATAGTGCTTCGCAAGTAAGACTTTTAAGCCATACGTCAGCTTGCCGCTTGCATTATCCGGGAATTCTTCTTCTACAAACACCGGCGCGATCCCAAGTTCGTCGACGGTCACGAAGTCGCGGAAATTCCTGCATAGGCGATCAACTTTGTGGCAGATGATGGCGTCCACGCGGTTCGACTTGAGAAATTTGATCATCGCGCCGAAATTTGTGCGTCCCGCTTGCTTTGCGGATTCAACGTCGATGAATTCCTCGACGATCTCGAAGTTTCTCTTTTGCGCGAGTCCACGAATGAGTTCGAGTTGCGCCGGTATCGAATACCCTTCGCGTTCCTGTTCTTTCGATGAAACTCTAGCGTAAATGACGGCTGTCTGCATGATGGCTTTTCCTTGTTGGATATTGTGTCGTATTTCTAACTTGCTTCTATCACGAATCCCGCTTGTAGAGCAAGATGCACTGGTATAGACCGGAAAGTGTCCAACATACTAGCAATCTCCCTCCCCGTCTTCTCTCTTTGGGGGGTCTGGGGGAAGGGGGGGACATTCCGAAACCACTAATTTCAGGAAACCGTCCAAATCCATTTCCCCTAAAATGGCTCCCTCGGATTTCGGCGGATCGGGTATCCGGTATTCGGCGGCGCGGAGCATCTTATTTTTTCGCGGAAGTCCCTTTTCACCTTCCCGGATCATCTCAATCGGAAACTCGCCGTTGCGAAGTCGGTCGAGCAAGGTCTTGAATCGGTATTCGGTCAGTCCCCATTTTTCGCCACATCGTAGTGCCACCGGTCGGGACATGAAGTAAGTCGATGATGTGTTCGACAAGTGCAACCAAAAATGTACAACAAGGAAAACGCGCTCTA
>DASWIV010000382.1:0-5346 GCA_036397475.1 bacterium | reverse complement strand
ACTGGCTCATCCAGCTCATCTGTCACGCCTTCATCATCGGTAACCCTCATCTGGACCTCGTAAACCCCCTCGGTATCGAAAATATGTGATGTGTATTTCCCCATTTCATCGTAAATTCCATCATTATCAAAATCCCATTCGTACGACGATATCGCGCCGCCATCCGGGTCATACGACCACGCATCGTCGAACTGGATCATGTACCCGGCGGATTGTGTCAGCGGATATATGTGCGCATATGCCACCGGATCATAAATGGTCGAAATCTCAATCTGGATTGCTTCATCGAGTGTATCGGTAGCGTTTTCATCGTCCGTCACTCTCAACTGGACATCGTAATTCCCGGGAGTGCTCCATGAATGAGTTACTTCTGCGCCTTCTGTATCGTACGTACCATCGCTCTCCCAGTCCCATTCGTATTTCACAATGTCCCCGCCATCGGGGTCGTACGATCCATCATCCTGGAAATTGATCTCAACACCCGGGAGGACCGCTACTTGATCAGCTTTGCCGATGGCAACCGGATCTGATTTGGGCGTCGCCGCAACACTTACCTCAGACAATCCGTACGCTGCCAATTCTCCGAGATTCGGATCACTTATTGAATCTGTCACTTTTACAAGAAGAGGGTAATCCCCGATCGCAGCCCCGGACTGATTTGTAATTGTCCCTGAAAATGTATGCCCACCGTCCGGAGCGGTCGTTGAAAATGAAAGTGATGCAAGAGATGACATTAACCCCTGGACTTCGACTTCAACTTTCTCAATGGTCTCAAGTCCCTGATGATCGTATACGGTAACCGATATATCGCCTGTGGACCCGGCTTCGTCGTAAATTGAGTCGACGGAATCCACTTCAATTTTATAAGCTTCGTAGCAGTTTGCCTCTATGGGAAAATCTGTTTCAGGATCTACGACCGGCTTACCCGCTGGAGCCCACGAGCAGTCGACTGCATAGCCGAACTGGAGCGGACCCGCCGGAAGCTGCAATATAACTGTCCTTGTGCTCTCGACACCCGGCAGGAACATGCGCCTGGGCTTACTCCATTCGTACGCGACATACGGCATCAGTGTCGATGAAAAGACCCCATTGGTCGCGAATTTTCCCTTGTAATAAGTGAAAATGTCCGGGCCCGGGCCATCTGGAAACTCAGTCGGATTAAAAATCGATGTGTACCCGTCCTGGTTCAGCATCTTGAACGATGTACCTGTCATCGCAACATTCCGTCCAGTCAGCGGGAACTCGAAATCCCCTGCCGATATAAAAATGCCCCGGACATCGAATCCGGTAAAATTCAGCTTGTCTACAAAAGGATTATTGATGACAAGGTCGGCCTGAAGTTTGTCGCTGGATATAAATTGTATGTTTTTTACTTTCAGGCAATTGATGCACGGCGCATTTTCCAGGAATGTCACAAGATTGAGGTGGAACTGAACGTTCCTGACAGGATTCGCCTCGACTATCGTATGATTCTCATCGATAGACACGTTCCAGAACCCCTACAGATATCGATTCGACTGGACATTTTCATTCCGGGTAAATTCCAGCACCTGATTATTAGGCGGTTGAGTGTTGGGTTGGGCAGGGTTATTTTCTCCTGACGAACATCCCAGAAACAGCAACACTATTGCAGTCGCTGCCAGCAATTGAGCGGTTTTCATGGGTTCACTCCTGAATATTAAATTAGACCCAGTTGATGTTATTTTACCACATTCCGGTCATTACCTGATTCAGCCAGATACTTGTCTTGCTAAGGCTAAAACCCTAATTAATTGTCTCCTTTGTTGTGAAATCTCCGACAGTAGATAACTGCATTTGGAGTATATTCACCCACATAACAAAAATGTGGTAATATTTATGATTGGTGTAATAAACGTTACATGGAACTGTTCACAAGGCTCAAAAATAAACCGTTCGAACTTGTCGCCGACTTTTCGCCATCGGGCGGACAGCCCCAGGCTATTGAAGAACTCCTCGATGGGCTGAAGAAGGGTCTGAAAATGCAGACCCTGCTGGGTGTAACCGGGTCCGGCAAAACCTTCACGATGGCTAAGATCATCGAGAAACTTCAGCGCCCTACCCTGGTCGTCACGCACAACAAAACCCTGGCGGCACAGCTTACTGCCGAGTACAAGGCGTTTTTTCCCAATAATTTTGTCGGCTATTTCGTCAGTTACTACGATTATTACCAGCCGGAAGCATATGTCCCGCATAAAGACCTGTATATTGAAAAAGACGCCGACGTCAACGAGGAAGTCGACCGTATGCGCCACGCTGCGACACAGGCGCTGCTTACAAGACGCGACGTGATTATTGTCGCAACTGTAAGCTGCATCTACGGCCTCGGTTCTCCTAATGAATATGTGGAATTATCTGTCGACCTCAAGGTAGGCGATTCAATAGACCGCCACACTCTCATCCGAAAACTAATCGGAATGCAGTACCTTCGAAACGACTATGAATTGATCAGGGGAACATTCCGCGTAAGAGGCGACACTTTCGAAATTCACCCGGTCAACGAAGAGATCCTGGTGCGAATGTCGTTTTTCGGCGATGAACTTGAATCAATTACGTATATCCATCCCGTATCGGGAGAAGTCCTCGACACTACCGACGCCTTCTCAATCTTCCCTGCGAGTCACTACGTAATCATGCCCGAACGAATCGGCATGATAATGAAAAATATTCAAAATGAGCTTGACGAGCATTACGAATTCCTGAAGAAAAATGAAAAGGACCACTACGCCGAACGTGTGCGCGACAGAACCCTCTACGATCTCGACTGCATCCGCGAACTCGGTTACTGCTCGGGAATAGAAAATTACTCCCGTCACTTTTCAGGACGCCAGCCCGGTGAGCCTCCTCCGACCCTGGTCGAATATTTCCCCGATGACTTCCTGATGGTTATCGACGAATCTCACCAGACTATCCCGCAGCTCAACGGAATGTACAACGGCGACTTCTCGCGCAAATCGAATCTTGTGGATTACGGATTTCGCCTGCCTTGCGCACTCGATAACCGCCCGCTTAAATTCAAAGAATTCGAGTCTTATATCAACCAGGTAATTTTCACCACAGCCACACCAGGTCTATATGAAAAAGAGCATACAGAAAATACCATCGAGCTGATTATCCGTCCAACCGGACTAATCGATCCCAAAATTGAGATTCGCCCGATCGCTACCCAGGTCGACGATCTGATGCACGAAATCTCCAAACGCTCAAAAAATAAGCAGCGCACTCTCGTTACCACGCTCACCAAAAAAATGAGCGAGGATCTGACCGACTATCTTGAACGAATGGGACACCGTGTACGGTACCTTCACAGCGAAATAGACACGTTAGACCGGGTCAGAATCCTTAGAGATTTGCGTCGCGGTGAATTCGATGTTCTGATCGGAATAAATCTTCTCAGGGAAGGACTGGATCTTCCCGAAGTCAGCCTTGTAGCGATTCTCGATGCCGACAAGGCTGGATTTCTGCGCTCGGAAACTTCCCTCATCCAGACCATGGGACGCGCCGCACGACATTTTGATGGAATGGTCATCATTTACGCAGATACCATCACTCCCGCGATTAAGGCAGCTGTCGATGAAACCGAGCGTCGAAGAAAAATCCAGACCGAATACAACGATCTGCATGGGATCACACCGACGTCTGTCTCCAAGGAGATCAGGGATATCGCGTCCGACTTCGAAGAATCCGCGGAGGTCAAGGCAGTCGAAGACGGCGTCATCAATTTCGAAGGTGTCGAACTAAAGAAAGAAGAAGTCCCCCACATTATCGAAATGATTCGCTCTGAAATGCTCGCCGAAGCGAACGGCCTCAATTTTGAAAGAGCGGCAGAACTTCGCGACGAAATTTCGCAGCTCGAGGAATTTCTCGAAGGGAAAGCTTCCAGCAAAAAACGCAAGCGGAAAAGCAAACGTACAGTCACCCCGGGACAGGCTCGGTTCGCCAAGTTAAGAAGACGCAGTACACGGTCGAAAAAATACAGGGGGTAATTTAATTTTTTACCTTTAACCCGGGTTGTTGACTATTGAAACCTAAATCCTCTATTATTCATGTGCTGAACATGAGGACGAAGGAGGATGGCGGGAAATTATTTATTTTAGCGCAGAGACAGGCACGGTCCTTTAAGTATGAACAGCAAAACCGCGCGAATTGACCATTACTGGGTAATTTCCTATGAAGGCGATACCACGGGACTAATGCCGGGGCCTCTTCCCGAAGTCCTTAACGCGCTTCAGCAGGGAGCGATCGCCCTTATTCTCGACCTTTCCAAGCTTGCATCCATCAACCGCTCCGGCGTCAAATGCATACTGGAATCGATTGAGACATCGAAAAAATATAACGCAAATGTGGGAATTGTCTCCCCGCCTCCCGAAGTCAGGCGCATTCTTAAACTTAACGGGCTCGACTCGAATACGCCCATATATACAAGCCAGTCCGACGCTGTACAACATCTCGACCTGATTAATTACCAGGACGATGCTAGGGTACAGAACACTGATACCCTGCTTATCTGCAAGCGCGACCTTCATATCGGACGCCACCTTCGCGAATCGATGATCAGGCATCCGATGAAGCCGCACTATCGCATAATAATGTCAAGGGACCTGGAGGACGCATACAAGACACTCAGGGAAGAAAAAGTCGATTGCGTGATCGTGGATTCGTCCATGCCGATGGTCCAGTTTGAAAAATTCATTGAGAATATCCAGGCGGACAGAAAACTTCCATCCATTCCAATACTGGTAGTCTCTTCCGAAAAGAATATGCCCTCGGCGGACCTGATGGTACGCCACGGCGCTCACGACCTTATCAAGTTTCCTTTCAGTTCTTCCGAGATCTACATCCGGCTCCAGATGCTCATCAGTCACCTAAAGGACCACCGCCCTTTTTTCCCGCCGGATAATCTCGACAAGCCTTTTGGTATGAGGGCGTAATCAGCCTGCCAAAATTTAATCCGGATTAAATTTCGCCTGGATGAATTGCTTATCCGGCGACAATTTATTATATGCATATATTTTAAAATATTCCTTTAAGGCTAAAAATTATTTATTTTTCACCGTAAGTCATTGACTCATTTGATTTCATCAAGTACGTTTAAAATATATTAAAACGGTGTTTTTTTTTTCGATAAAAAATGAGGGTGGGAGAGGTGCAGAATAGGAGGACGGAGCCATGAAGGGCACCGTTAATCGGTTTGACCGCACTGATGTGGTCAGCTACCAGGGCGATTCCACAGGCTTACTGCCGGGGGCTCTCTCGGAAGTAATCACCTCGATTAATTCTGGCGCTCATGCCGTACTAATAGACATGAGCCGCCTCAGCTCACTGAAC
>DASWIV010000381.1:0-4428 GCA_036397475.1 bacterium | reverse complement strand
TTATTTTTTTCAATCGGGTATCATTCGGCAGCCTGAACGGCGGCTAACCATCTTATCCCGGGGGATACAACATGGAAGTCAAACTCACGCAGAGAGGCGAAATCACATCACACCGGGGCGCGATCCGTGAAATAAAGATCCATTCGTCCGGTAAATTCTTCTTTGCTAGATCCGATCAAATGCTTGTGATCTACGATTTGAATTCGCTTGATCGCCTTCACGGCTTTTATGGCAGTGCCGGATTTTCCGGTGCTACATTCACCGCCGACTATTCGTCGCTTATGTACCAGACCGATGAGAAGGTCCATTACTTCGATTTAAATCACTGGAATGAAAAATTGATTGTTACGGGAGAGATATTCGAGAACCGGGACCACGACGCTCACCCGGGAAAGGGCCTGTACGCGGATGGAAATGAATCCGGAGTGATTGAAGTCCGCAAACTTGGCGCTGACGATATCGATCCGCCGGATTACACACTCGAAGGACACAAAAATTTCATCGAATACGTCCAGTTTTTCCCCACTGGCGCGTTTTTAGCTTCCGGTTCGGCTGATAAGACGATCAAATTCTGGGACCTTGAAAGCCGTACGGAAATTTCCTCGTTCGAAATTCACAATGACTTTGTGACAGCGATTGCCTTCAGTGCCGACGGGAAGTACATGATCTCGGGTGATTATTCCGGAGACGTTAAAATCTGGGACATCTCGATCTCGGAGTGAAAGGGCACCAGTGGTAATAAGCAGAGAAAGCGATACATTGCCCACCTTCAGGGAACTCATAGATAAGCGCGACTTCAGGGCTCTCAAGGACCTCCTTGTCGATCTTCATTACGCGGACGCGGTTATGCTGATCGAGGAACTTGATTTGAAGGACCGCGTGATCGTTTTCCGGGTGCTTCCGAAACGTGTCGCGGCTGAAGCTTTTACGTACCTGCCCTTCGATGAACAACAGCAGCTTCTGGAGCTTTTTACTGACCGTCAAACCGCACAGATGTTCGAGGAAATGGATCCTGACGACCGTGCAGACGTCCTGGAAGAATTCCCTGCCAATGTCGTCCGCGACCTCCTCAAAAGGATCAGTCCCGAAGAAAGGATGATGACGTCTCAGCTTCTGGGGTATCCGGAAAATTCGGCCGGACGAATGATGACGCCGGAGTTTGTCGATCTGAAGGCCGAGATGTCGGTCGATGAGGCTATTGAAAAAATCAGGCGAATCGGCCTGCAGAAAGAAACCATTTACTATCTATATGTGACAAGCGCTCACAGAAAATTAAAAGGAACGGTGAGTTTAAGGGATATCATTTCGGCGCAGCCGGATGTGAAGATCGCCGATATAATGGCTCCGGATCCGGTCGTGGCGAACACGCACATGGACCAGGAAGAAGTCGCCGCGATCGCCGTCAAATACGATTTTCTTGCGGTCCCGGTTGTAGATAATGAAAATCGCCTCGTTGGAATTGTCACTATCGACGACCTTGTCCAGGTCATGGAAGAAGAGGCAAGTGAAGACGTCTACCGTATGGCAGCCATGGAGGAACTCGAGGATTCGTATTTTGATACAAGCCTTCCTGTCCTTTTCCGGCGCAGGATTCTATGGCTGATCCTGCTGGTTTTCGCACAGGCCGGAACCGGGGCGTTGCTTAAGCATTACCAGGAAGCCCTGACACAGGTAATCATGCTGGTATATTTCGTTCCGATGCTTACAGGATCGTCCGGAAACGCCGGGACTCAATCCGCGGCAATAATGATACGCGGGCTCGCGACCGGGGAGATCGAATTCAACCAGATCTGGAGGATTATCGGCAGGGAAATTGCGATGGGAGTAATTCTTGGACTGGTGCTTGGAATCATCGGCGGCTCTATGTCGATGATCCTGGGGAACGATCCCAAGCTTTTCCTGGCCGTATCTATTGCGTTCCTTCTTACGATAATCACCGGCAATTTCGCCGGGGCATTTCTCCCGCTATTGTTCAAGAGGATCGGATTCGATCCGGCTGTAATGTCCGGACCGTTCATAACCACGATCGTAGACTTCAGCGGCGTAATTATTTACTTTCAGATAGCAAAGATGATTTTCAACATTTAGCCCGAAACTGGGTCTTAAATCAGGCGTTCTTTTCGCCCGGACAAAATGAAGACTATTATCAAATTATTAATTCAACTCCTGGTATTATCGATTTTTTTCCCATTCGTGAAAGTTTCAGTGGCACAGGACGACCACACGGTACATGAGACAGTAATTTCCGGAATAAATTCAGATGTCAGAATTGTCAGGGATAACTGGGGTGTCCCGACTATTCTTGCGGAAGACAACCACGATTTGTTTTTCGGTGCGGGCTACGCAATGGCGCAGGACCGCCTCTGGCAGATGGATGGAAGCCGTCGGCTTGCGAGAGGACGGGTCGCAGAGATTTCAGGATCGGGACAACTTCACTGGGACATTTATCATAGAAAGTTAGGCCTTGGACAAATCGCCGAAAATTCCGTGGAATTGCTCGACGAAACCACGCGCGAATATCTTCAGGCGTTCGCGGATGGAGTAAATTCTTTTATTCATAACAACCCGAACAACCTGGGATTTGAATTCGGTCTTCTGGGATACAAACCCGATCCGTGGGAAATCTCCGACTCGATATCGATCATGCAGCTCGTTGGATCGTGGCTGGCATCGGATCGGTTCGAAGAGGAAATGTCTGGAGATCTGCGGGAAGTACTCGGGGAAGAATCCGCGGACGAATTATTTCCCCCTATGCCACGTGAAGAACCCGGATTGATTGCCAGCGGGGATGAAAATCTCCTTATTGAGAACAGGAGAGAAAATATTGCCGCGGATCTTACCCTAAAAGACCCCGGCATAACCCCTGATAGTCTTATCGATTACCTGCTGGAGCCGCTAGCGGAAATGTCGTATTCCGGGAAAATGGAAGCCAGCAATATCTGGGCGGTCGATGGATCGCTGACAGAATCCGGCGAGCCGATCATTGCGATGGACCCGCACCTGAATTATTTCGCGCCGTCAATACTTTATGAATTCGTGCTGGATGGTGGCTCATTCAATTGCTGGGGATTAACTTTTCCGGGAATGCCGGTCATGCCATTCGGTACGAATGAAGATATCGCATGGGGTGCCAGTAATTTTCCCGCGGATACCCAGGATCTCTACGAACTCGACATCAATCCGGAAAATGACAGGCAGTACAATATCGGCTCGGACTGGTATGACATGGAAATCATTTCTGATTCAATCCCTTACCGCGACTCGTCGGGTGAAATGAGATATTACCTCCTGAACACAAAACAGACACTCTTCGGTCCGATCCTGGAGGACGGGTCATCGACAGCAACTGCCCTTCGGGCAACTTCCAACGATCCGTGGGACAATGTCACGCCATTTTTCAATGCGATGTTATCCGTGTCGGTCGAGGATTTCTACGAATCTTTTCGCTGGTATTCATATCCTGCCCAGAATTATATCTGCGCCGAGTCCGGACCGGATGGAAGTATCGCCCAGGTCCTTGCCGGAAGAATTCCGATACGGGATGGATACGACGGACGGTATCCGGTTAAGGCAAGCGATGGAAATATTGACTGGACTGGCTTTATAGACTACGACAGCCTGCCACATCATATCGACCCCGATTCCGGTTACCTGGCACATGCGAATAATCTTCCATCGGGCGGAATAGTTGACGGCGATTATCCCCTGGGATATTCATTCAGTACAAACTTTCGCGTTGAGCGGATAATGCAGCTGATCGAATGCTGCCCACCGTTAACCCCGGAATATATTGCCGCAATGCAGATGGATGTATACGATATTCCCTCCCATCTTTTCATAAAATCGATTCTTGAATCATGGGATATGATCGGGGATGAATATCCCGATATCGCCGAGTTTGCGGAATTGTTTCGTGGCTGGAACGGAGAATTATCCGAAGACAGTGTCGCGGCGACAATTTACCAGTTATGGCTGATCGCCATGGGAGAAAGCTGCTTCACTGACAACATGCCGTGGCAGGTGTCGGGATACCTGAATTACCAGGACAGGTGGATCGGACTCCTGGAAGATTATGTCCGGGGGGAGAGCACAATCGATTGGTTGTCTGGCGACGATGAAGTAGTGCGTGCGCGTCGAATCCTGGACCAGCTTTCAAATTCCATCAGCTTTTTGAGAAACAATGCGGGTGAAGATGTCGCCGAATGGAAATGGGGAAATCAGCACTTCGCAATTTTCCCCCACCCGTCAGGGATGACCGCGTTTATAGGCGGAGGAGAGCATCCATGGGGCGGAGGACGATTCACTATCCGGGTCGGACATTTCCCGCTTTCCGATTCTCTTCCATTCACCAACGATTTTGGTGCAGTCTTCCGGTCGGTAATCTCGAGCGAAAATGGAACCTGGCATATCGGAGCCGTGCTGCCCCCC